>JAFZBC010000052.1:0-7097 GCA_017561965.1 Oscillospiraceae bacterium | reverse complement strand
GTGTGCCAGCCGCTGCATGAGAAGCCTGCGCCCCAGCCCGGTGTCTGCGCGATTGCGCCGTAGGGCTGCTGCATCAGCAGAATCATGGTGTTGCCGTCGTATTTGACGTCACGCGAACAGACGATGTTCTCGTTCCATGTGGTGCCGTTGACGACCTCCAGATCGTCCAGATTGCTCGTGACGCGCGGAATATCGCCCGCGTTGTACTTGATGCCGTCGCTTTTCAGTCCGGAGTCCCACGCCCAGTCTGCCTGACCGGCGGAGATGCCGTAATCGCCCCAGCCGCCCTGTGCGGCTGCGCCGACGCTGCCCATATTGGCGCGGTGGTCGTTGACGTACAGGTTGCGCAGCTTGGTGTCCCGGTCAAGCGATGCGACGTAGAGCTTGTCGTTGTATTTGCTCCAGCCTGTGACCTGCTCGGCGCCGGAAAAGACCGGCTTTTCGTCCTCGTAGGCCTGATAAATGATGCGGCAGCCGTCCGGTGCAGAGTCCTGCGTATCAAACGTGACGGCCTCGGTCATGCGGTAGGTACCGCCGCGGAAGTACACGACGATATTGCCGGTCATGCCGCTTTTGATTTTTCTGACGGCATCCCGCGCACCGGCGAGTGTTCGGAGCGGCGATGCGAGTGTACCTGCGTTGCCGTCGTCACCGTCCGGTGAAACATACAGCTCAGCAAACACACCCGCTGCATCAGCCTTGATGCTGATTCCCTGGGACAGCTGCGCCGGTGCGGCTGCAAGGAGCACTGCACTGACGGCTGCCGCCGTTCGTCGGAGTGATCGCCTTCGGAACATGCTTGATTTTTCTCTAATCATGGATAGACCCCCATTTCATCCCGAAAACCGGGCAATTCATCGGATCACACAGTTTCCCAGGCCTGCATGATCCCTTTATAATTGTACCATAGATGTACGTACAAAACAATAAAATATCCATAGAAATTATGGATTTTATGCAGATTTGAACAGAACAAGTGACGGAAATATGTTGAAAGTTGTTCGGGTTGAATCATATTGCAATACAAGATATGAAAAAACACTTTACAAGCTGCCCGGAGTATGTTATAATACAAACAAAGATCAGACAGCTTCGTGCAATGCGGAGCGTGAAAGGCGGGATTTTGGATATGAGCGAACGGAAAATCGGGCTGGTGCTCAGCGGCGGCGGTGCCAAGGGCGCCTATGAGGCAGGCGTCTGGGCGGGACTGACGGAGCTCGGGCTGACAGACAGCATCGACGGCATTATCGGTTCATCGGTCGGCGCACTGAACGCTGTGCTGTTTGATACATGCGATCCTTCGACGTCTGAACAGATCTGGCTGTCGCTGAAAAAGAGCGATCTGCTGTTTCTGGATAAGGCGAGGGTTCTGGCCGCGCTGACCGCGTTTAATCCGGTGATTTCCGTATTAAGCGCTTCGTTCTGGGGAATCGTGCTGAGCGGCGGCTTTTCTCAGAAGCGGCTTGAGGCGCTGATCAGCGATAACGTGGATTTTGGCAGGGGCAAGCGGAGCCTGTATGCTGTCTGCACACACGCGACCGATTTTTCTTTGTCGGAGGTTTTTTGTCTGAATGATTACACACCGGAGGTCCGGAAAGAGATCGTCCTTGCATCTTCGGCACTTCCTCTGATTTATCGTGGCGTGTTCGGTGCGAATGTCAACGGCGCCGGATATCTGGACGGCGGTATCTCCGATAACACGCCGCGTATGAAGCTGCGTGCGCAGGGTTGGCGGCAGACGATCACGGTCTGGCTGACGAACAAGCCTGACCGTATCGAGCGTTCCGATGACCGGAATATTGATATTATCCCGTCGGGTGAGATCGGCAATTTCCTGACCGGAACGATCCGCGTCAGCAAGAAAAAACTGCGGGCGGATTACGAGCTCGGAAAGCAGGACACCCTGCGGCTGAAATCCCAGCTCCTCGAGATGATGTCCGAGGCGGAGAAATAAGAGATTGCTTGTGTTGAATTGAAACTTGTTCTTCCAAAATTATCCGGAGAGGCGAAGCTATTTAGAAATCAAAAGGGCGCTGACTGTAACGGTCAGCGCCCTTTTCTCGTGCTGTGAGGAATACGGTCAGGCTGATTTCAGGATCAGCCGTTTCAGAAGTGCCAGATCTGCTGCGGTGAGCTTATTGTCACCGTTCATGTCCGCGATTGCTGCCTGATCGGCAGTCAGCGCCTTGATCGTCAGCAGATGCTTTTGCAGCGCGGCAGCGTCCGCTGCATCGGTTTTGCCGTCGCCGGTAATATCGCCTGCGGCTTTGCCGGTTTTGAAGCTGAAACTGTCGAGGTTCATCAGGAACCCGTCATCGCCCTCAAAGACCATGTAAAGCGTATGCGTGCCGGTTGCGCCGGAAATGTCGCAGGTAAAGGTTTTCCACTCCGTCCAGCCCTCTGTGCCGGTGACGGTGCAGGTACCGATCAGCTTGCCGGTCGGGGAATCCAGATGCAGCGCAATCTTTCCGCCGTCGGTTTCGCTGCCTGCCTTGACGGTGAAGCTCTCTGCGCCTGCACCGAAGGCCATGCTCTTGAACGCGATATAATCACCGTTCTCGATGAAGCCAACGTCCACGCCGCCGTCATCGAGAAGCTCAGTCTGGATGCCGGACTGCCGGTCGAAATCCTCCGCTTCGATTGTTTCATACGGGTTGCGTGTCGGCTCCGGATCATCGGATTCCGCCCAGATCTCCAGCGAGCCGATTGCGGCCGGTGCGTTTTTGGTCGATGCGGTGTACATGCTGACGCGCGCATAGCGGGCTTCCGCGGTCGTCATCAGCCTGCCGAAGCTGCTCTGCGTTGTGCTGTAAACGCTGTCTGCTTCCGTCCACGTTTTGCCGTCCGTGCTGATTTCCAGCTTGAAATCACGCGGGTAATCGGTGTTGGCATTGGTTGCGCCGCTGAGCTTGACGTTCCAGCGGCTGACCGGATACGTCTTGCCGAGATCGACCGTCAGCCACTTGCAGCCTTCCGGTCCCTTTGCCCAGGCCTCCGTGCTGCTTGCAGCCACATCGGAGCCTGCGGTCTTTTTGTTCCATGCGACGTTCCGGAGATCGGAGGCAGTGCCGCCTTCAAGCTCCATCGCGCCGTTGATGTGATAGGTCTTGCCTGCTTCGGTTTCAAAGCTGATCTTTTCGCCCTGGAACGAAACTGTGCAGGGATTGCCGGACTTGGAAAGAATATCGGCGCCGATCAGCTGGCCGTTTTCCCATTCCATTTTTGTCACGGTAAAGCCGCCGCGTGCGCAGAGGCCGTTTGCGTGACCGGTGTTCCACTGCTCGGGCAGTGCGGGCAGGAGCTTGATTTCATCGTCGTGGCTTTGCAGGAGCATCTCTGCAACACCGGATGTGAAGCCGAAGTTGCCGTCGATCTGGAATGGCGGATGTGCGTCCCAGAGGTTGTCGTACAGTCTGCCGTAATTGTTGACCGGAGAAACCAGCAGCTTGACGAGGTTGTATGCGTGTGCGCCGTCCTCAAGGCGAGCCCAGCAGTTCAGCTTCCATGCCTCGGACCAGCCGGTGCCGTCGTCGCCGCGGGCGTTCAGGCTGACTGCCGCTGCCTCTGCGAGGGCAGGGGAGGTTTCTTTGGTGATGAGCTGTCCCGGGAACAGGCTGTACATATGTGAAATGTGGCGGTTTTTCTCATTCTTCGCATCCCAGTCATATGCCCATTCCTGAATCTGTCCCCAGCTGCCGATGGTATCCGGCTTGATGAGTGTCAGCCGCTGCTTCAGCGTATCTGTAAAGGTCTGATCCTTGCCGAGCACGTTCGCAGCGTCGATGACGTCGATGAACAGGCTGCGCGTCAGGGAATTGTCCATTGCGATGCCGTAGGCACAGGCCGCGCCCTGGCCGCCGCTGCCGCCCGGCGTGTTGACCTCCGGAGAGGTGCTCGGGAATACAACATTGTATGTGTTGCCGTCGATTTTTGCCTGCCGGAGTATTTCGCTCAGGAAGTTTGCGGAGCCCTTGATGACCGGATAGACCTCGGAGAGATATTTCTCGTCCTGGTTGAAGCGGTATGCGTCGTACAGCATATCGGATACCCAGGCACCGCCGGTCGGCCACATGCCCCATGCGCCGTCGATCGGGCCGGTGCGGCACCAGAGATCGGTATTGTGATGCAGTACCCAGCCGTCAGAAACGCCGTAAACGTCCTTGGCAGTCTGCGAACCGTTCTTCTGGAGCGCCTTTGCCTTTTCCACGAACGGCTGGAAGCATTCCTCCAGATTCGTCGTCAGCGCAGGCCAGTAATTCATTTCGTAGTTGATATTGGTCGTGTACTTGCAGCCCCATGCGGGATCACGGAACTTGTTCCAGATGCCCTGCAAGTTCATCGGTTCGGAGTCGCGGGACGCGGAGATCATCATGTAGCGTCCGTACTGGAACAGCACCTTGACGAGCTTCGGATCATTGCTTCTGCCGAAGTTTGCGATACGGCCGGGGATGTCCTTCCGACTCTCCGCGCTGTCGCCGCCGAGATCCACGTCCACGCGGGAGAACAGCTCCTGATAATCCGCGAGATGTGCGCTGAGCAGATCATCATAGGACTTCTTTGCGGCAGCAGCCAGATCCTTTGCGGCATTGCCCTTTTCGTCGCCGTTGCAGGTCGCATAGTCGATGAAATTCGTGCGGACAGAGGTCAGGATCACAACGGAATCCGCACTGGATACGCGCACGGCATTGTCCCCGGCGGAAACGGTGCCGCCGTCCGGGATCACCTTGGTGCGCGAGGAGAAGTATACCGCATGCGGCATGCCGTATTCGTCATCGCCGTGGCCGTTCATGACAATCGTATCATTGCCGTCGGTTTCGCGGGTGAACTGTCCGGTGAGGGAGCAGTCATACGAAGCGGAAACCGACACGCTGCCCGGGCTGTCGCAGGTGATGCGGGTGACAAGCACCTGATCCGGGTGGCTGACAAAGCTCTCGCGCGTATAGCGCTTGCCGCCGACTGTATACGAGCAGCCCGCGATTGCGGTGTTCATATCGAGCCAGCGCTCGTAATTGGCCGCGTCGCGTGCGCCGCAATCGACATTCAGCGTGCCGACAGACTGATATTTTGCTTCGCCGCCGCCGATCATGGCAGCGCCGATTGTGCCGTCCGCATCGCGGTAATTGCCTGCCATCATCTGATTCCAGCAGCGCTCCATCGTATCGGAGGATACGGTTTTGTGGTTGTTGCCGGGGCCGCCGCTCCAGAACGTCGCCTCATTGAGATCGAAGCGTTCGGAGGGGCAGTTGCCGTAGACCATGGCGCCGATCCGCCCGTTGCCGAGCGGAAGCGCCTTGTAAAAGGATTCGTCATTGTCCCACGCGTTGCCGGTGTTGTTGTAACCGGCGCTCGTGGAATAGTGCAGGATCAGGTCGCTGTCTGATGCGGCAAATGCCGTCAGCGACATCTGTGCGGGTGCCGGCAGTCCGGCAGCGATTCCGGAAACCAGAACCGCTGCACAGGCGCAGGCTGTGATTTTTTTATATATCTGTTTCATTCCTATTTCCCCCTAAGCAGCAGCTTAGACTTCGATGATCTTTGCGATAATGCGGAGAATATCCGCGAGGTCGTTGCCGTCAACGGTACCGTCCTTGTGAACCTCTGCATTGACAAGACCCTGATCCATCACCTTTGCAGAAGCATCGGCGTTGAGGTATCTTGCAAGGAGCACTGCGTCGCTGACGTCCACGGAATCGTCCAGGTTGACGTCACCGATCTTGGTCGGTTCGAGAACAGGCGGCTGTTCCGGCTGCGGCGGCTCTGCACCGAAATCAATCCACAGTGCAACCGCATCATTCTTTGCCTCATAGGTCGGAGAAGCGGTGTTCTGGGAGGCGAGCTCCGCAGCGGAGAGTGCCTTGGTATACAGGCGGCAGATGCTGAAATCTGCATCGGAACCGCGGTTGGTTTCCGGACAGTTGCCGATCGTCAGATTGAGGTTGGACTTGCTCGGGCCGCCGGTCGAGAGCCGTTCGGTTGCGAGGATCTTGCCGTCGCAGTAAACGGAGATCGTGTTTGCGGATGCATCATAGATGCCCGCGACCTGATGCTGCTTGCCGAGCCAGCCGGACTGCATGCTGTCAGGCATCTTGTAGTAGCAGGTGCGCCAGTCGCCGTCCGCGAAGATGAAGAAGTCGAGCGAGCCGGGTCTGGTGCGGAGTGCGAAGCCGTGGTCGCCGTTCGCCGCGAACATATTGTAGTCCGGATCGGAGAGCGGGGTGACGTTGACTTCAATCGTGAAGGAGTTCTTGCCGGAAACCAGTCCGCTCAGCTGCGAGGACGGAACCTGCACACTGCCGTGCATGACGGTCTGGCTGCCGGATTTTTTGATATCTGCCGTGGAGCCGACCGGAATGACCAGCTCATTCTTGGAGAGATCCTGGATGAAGGAAGCGAGGCGGCGGAAGGGCTTTGCCTGCTCTGCGAGCTGTGCCGCGGTGCTTGAACCGGAAACCGGAATCAGCGTATACGTCCAGTTATACACCGTGTCGGAGCGGAGCGTGTACTGATCCAGCGTGGCCTGACCGCAGGTCGCGGAGCCTGTGCCCATGGAGCCGTAGTTCATGCTGAGGTAGGTATTCTTGCTCGGGGTGATTTCATACGGGTGATTTGCCTTCTGGAAATCCTCGGGTGTGACGTGCAGTGCGGAGGCTTCCACATTGGATTCCGCCGCGACGAGCAGGCCGTAGGAATGGGACTTGCCCTGAACTGCCATCCACTTGGTGTCGGTCATGGTGCCGCAGTCATCGGCCTTCATGTACGGGAAGAACATGCCGGAAACGGTGTTCGTCCAGACGCCGAGGCGGCCGAACGTCTTGCGGTCGGAGAGCGATTCGACCGGGCCGTTGCCGAACCAGGTGACATCCTCAAAGCCCGCGGGCATCGTCATCATGGAGCCGACGCGGATGAATTTGCCCATGCCGGTGCCGCGTGCATCCACACTGAATCCGACGGTCACGGCGCCGCTGTCCTCGATGCCATAGCGGATCCGGATGTTTGTGCCGTTCTGGAGCTTCATGGAAACGGTGACGATCTTTGCGCCGTCCGCCTCGGAAAGATCCATGCCGGTGACGGAAGCATTGTTCATGGCAAAGCGCCAG
>JAFZBC010000051.1:0-7567 GCA_017561965.1 Oscillospiraceae bacterium | reverse complement strand
CGTCCCTGCGCCGTCCGTGATCTGCTTTGCGCCGCTGCTGAGTTCGGCCGCGCCGTCCTTCAGCGTTCCCGCGCCGCCGAGCAGCTGCCCGATACCCGCAGTCAGATCGCCGGAGCCGTCTGCCAGCTTTGCAATGCCGTCATACAGCGAGGCTGTGCCGTCACAGAGCGCCGCCGCACCGTCGCGCAGCTCCCCGACCTGCTTTTGCAGATCCTCCGTATTGAGGAGTTCATCTGTGTCCAGCTTGCTGAACAGTTCATCGGATACCACCGTAACCGACGTATTCATGTGGAAATCCGTGACATCCGCTTCCAGCTCCGCAAATTCCGGCAGCTGATAATCCACCAGACCGGTTTCATCCAGGCGGAGCGTTTCGTTCACGCCCGGGAACGCCGCGCCGACTGCAATCAGTCTGTCGCCGTCGGAGATCAGCTTTCCGTTTTTGACAGACGCATTGACACAGCTTTTGCTGTCGAGCACCGCCGCACTGACTGCCAGGAACGGCACCTTCACGCGCTGCCCGCCGACTGTCACGGTCGTGCTGTTTTCATAATCCCAGCGGATGCGGAGATGTCCGCTCTTTCCCGCGAGCTGTTCGGGTGCAATCTCTTTTCCGTCCAGATAATACGTCATTTTCACCTTAACTGGCGGCTGCTTTTCAGTTTTGCCCTGATAGTAAATATCATCACCGGACGCCTTCCAGTCCAGTGCTGTGCCGTGCTGCGAAAACGACTCCGTTCCTTTGACATTGACAATGTCCTTCAGGTCGGAAAAATCTGCCAGCGAAGCAAGTGCCTGCGGATTCTTCAGCCAGTCGCTGACGATCACGTCCTTCACGGACGCATCCGCATTGCAAAGCACATAGACCGTTTCGTCCTTGCAGACGTCACCGGAAACCGCCGTGCGGACAGCCGCCGCAGGCTCTGCCGCATCGGTCACGACAGCCGTTTCCGCGCTGTTCTCCGCGTTATTCTTTGCATATGCCAGAGAACCGGTCGCACCGGCCGAAAGCATGACGGCCAGAACGGCTGCGATCCATTTCTTATAGTTTTTCATCAGAATTGCCTCCTGTTCGATGATATGGAATGCGCTCAGACGGGCGCTGTACGGACGAAATCAGATGCCCTATGCCTGTGCATGACGCCGCCGGAAGATCGGCCTGCGTTCCTGTGCTGCGGTAAATCCCGCACTGGTTTTGCAGATCACCCGGTCAAAGGCCAGGAGCATCGACGGCAGCACCGCGATGACGACCGCCATGGAGATCAGTGCGCCGCGCGCCAGCAGCATACACAGCGACGAGATCATTCCGATCTCCGAGTACACGCCGACGCCGACCGTCGCTGCGAAGAAGCCCAGCGCAGAGGTCACGACCGACTGCACGGAGGTTTTCAGCGCAATGCCGACCGCCTCCTTTTTCTCCTTACCGCTGCTGCGCTCTGTCCGGTAACGCGTTGTCATCAGGATCGCGTAATCGACCGTTGCACCCAGCTGAATCGTACCGATGACGACCGATGCGATAAACGGCAGCTGCGTCCCCGTGAAATATGCGATGCCGAGATTGATCATAATTGCCAGCTCGATGACCGAAACGAGGATCACCGGCAGGGAAACGGAACGGAAATTCAGCGCGATAATGAAGAAGATCACCGCGATGGAAAGAATGCTGACGATTTTGAAATCCCGTGCTGTGATCTCGATCAGATCCTTGGTCGCAGGCGCTTCTCCGATCAGCAGCGCACCCTTGTCATAGGACTGCACAATGCCGTTCAGCGTTTCGATCTGCTGCCCGACCGCGTCCGTTGCGACCTTGTATTCCGAACCGATCAGCATGAGCTGCCAGTCACCCTGCCGGAACACATCCTGCATCTCCTGCGGAATGATCTCCTCCGGGATCGCTGAACCGGTCAGCGAGGGCAGCCCCAGCACGAACTGTACGCCCTCTGTCTGCTCGATCTGCGCCGTCATCCGTGCGGCATCCGCTGCGCTCATGGAAGCATCCGTCAGCAGCAGATGTGTGCTGTTCATGTCATATTCCTCCGACAGCTTTGTATTGGCGACCACGCTTGCGAGCTCCGGCGGGAGCGTGCTGTCAAGGTTGTAATACACCCCGTAATTCCGGTAGCCGAACACTGCGGGGATCAGCAGCACGACTGCTGCCGTCAGAAAGCCGAATGCGTGCTGCATGATGAATTCCGGGATCCGGCGGAATTCCGGCAGCAGCGCCTTATGCGCCGTTTTGCGGATCGCGCCGTCAAAGAGCAGGATCATCGCCGGCAGAACGGTCACGCAGGAAATAACGCCGCAGATGACGCCCTTTGCCATGACAATGCCGAGATCCAGGCCGAGCGTGAAGCTCATGAAGCACATGGCCAGAAAGCCTGCGACCGTTGTCAGCGAGCTGCTCACGACCGAGCCGACCGTCATGGAAATCGCATGCGCCATTGCAGTGTTCCGGTCATCCGGATACTGCTGCTGCATCTCCTTGTAGCTGTGCCACAGGAAGATAGAGTAGTCCATCGTCACGCCGAGCTGAAGTACCATCGCCAGCGCCTGCGTGATGAACGAAATCTCACCGAGCATGAAGTTGCTGCCGAGGTTCCACACCACCGCAAAGCCGATGCTCAGCATGAAGAACAGCGGGATCAGGAACGAATCCATGGTCACCAGCAGGACAATGCTCGTCAGGATCACTGCGATGACCGCGTAGATCACCGATTCGCGCTCCGTCAGATGCTTCATATCCGCCGTGACCGCAGACATGCCGCTGATATAGCAGTTTTCCGAAACCGTGCTGCGCATCTCGTCAATGGCCTCCAGCGTACCGTCCGCAGAGGTCGTATCATCAAAAAGACGGCCATGACCTCCGTATTGTCCCTGCTGAACGCCTCGCGCAGCTTCTGCGGGAGCACCTCCTTCGGCACGCGCAGATCCGTCAGCGATTCATAGCAGACCACATCCGCGACATGGCTGATCGTTTTCAGCTGCTCTGCCGTCTGCTGCACCTCTCGCGGCTGCATCCCCTCCGTAATTACGAACGAGAAGCCGCCCTTGCCGAAGTTTTCTTTCAGAATCTCCTGTCCCTGCATCGTGTTGATGTCATCCGGCAGATACGACAGGATGTCGTAATTGACTCTTGTATGCAGATAACCGACCGCTGACGGGATCAGCAGCAGCACCGCCGTGATCAGCACGAACAGCCGGTGCTTTGCGATCCATTCTCCGAACCGGATCATTGTTTGTTCGCCTCCTCAAATTGTACCTCGATCATATCCGGCTTCTGGTTCCGGACGATCTTCACCGTCATCAGGACGGTCAGCAGATTGAGCAAGCCCTCTGCGCAGAGCACACAGCCGAGCAGCTGTGTCAGCAGCCGGACGCTCTGTGACGGACGCACCAGCAGAAGAATGCCCGTGCCTGCCGTCAGCACCGCTGTCAGCAGGATCGCCCACCAGCTGCGGAGTCCGAAGCGCTGCGCGTCATGCGCGGTCTGAATCTTCATCAGGCCGTCCGCCGTGACATAAAAGCCTGTCACGACACAGAGAAAGCGCATCAGATCCTGCGGCTTTGTCAGCAGCACGATGCCGAGGATCAGCAGCAGCAGACCGCAGGCCAGATCAAACTGGAACGCCAGCCGGTAAAGATCCTTCGAGAAATAGCCGACCAGCTTGATGCAGCCGAACACGACCAGCAGAATGCCTGCCGCCGTCCCGACCGCCGCCGTGCTCACCTCCGGCTTGCAGATCAGGAACACGCCGAGCATCCCGAGGATCACCGAGATCACGGCATAGCCTGTCTTGGCTGTCTGCATCGGCAGAACGGAACGAACTGTACGCATATTGCTCACTCCTTTCATGTTTCTGTGTTTATGATAGCGCAAAAAACCCGCGGATGCAACGGGCATCCGCGGGCTTGTGTCTGAAATTCGGGCAGCCGGACTGTTTTGTCCGGTTTTTGGGCATCCGGCCGTCTGTGTCTAAAACGGTCAGTCGCCGTCAATGATGCGGGCAATGACTCTCAGGATCCACACCAGATCGTCGCCGGTGATTTCATCGTCATTGGTGCAGTGGGCATTCATCATACCCTGATCCGACACCTTCAGATTTCTGTCCTCCACCAGCAGGCGCGCGAGCATGACGGCATCGGACACATCGACGGCATCGTCAAGGTTGATGTCACCGCGTCTGGTGATTGTGAGCTGCCGGAACGTCGTGACGGTTTCCGCCGCAGTTGTGACCGGCGCCGTCGCCGTGACCGCGGCTGTGGTCGGAGTCGCTGCGGTCGTCGTCCTGGCGGTCGTGGTTACCGCCTTTGTCGTGGTCGCAGTCTTTGTCGTAGTGATTGCTTTCGTTGTAGTCGCTGCCTTCGTCGTGGTTACCGCCTTCGTCGTGGCCGCAGCCTTCGTCGTGGCCGCAGCCTTCGTCGTGGCCGCAGCCTTCGTCGTGGTCGCTGCCTTCGTCGTGGTCGCTGCTTTCGTTGTCGTAGTCTTTGCGGTCGTGGACACCGGCAGCGTTGTCACAGACGGCCCGTTGGGGGGAATGACCGGGGCGGTGACCGCTGCGGTCGTTTCTGTCCGTGTTGTGGTGGTAACCGGCGGCAGTGTCGTAACAACAGGCGGCGCATCCGTCAGGATCCGCGCGGTCGTGGTGGTGACAGGCGGCTCGGTCGGCGGCGGCAGCGTCGTGACTACAAACGGCCCGTCGGAATAGATGACCGGTGTCGTTGTGGTATAGCGAACCGTTGTTTCCGGCGGCGCGGTCGTCGTGACCGGCTCAGCCTGCTGCGGCAGCTGAAGCGTATGGAATTCCGCCTCGCTCACGTAATGATCCGCGTCGCGGAAGGCCGGCAGCGGCATGACCTGATAGGTCATCAGACCGTTGTCGTCGATTTTGAAGCCGTAGATCCTGCCGTATGCCTGCTCGGCAGCCGAAAGCGTATAGACCGTTTCCGCCTTACCGCCCGCAAGCGGCATTGCCATGATACGCTCGGCCGTGCTGTAATAAATCTTCCCGTTATAGTAATCGGTCATCACATAACAGGTCGTGAAGTAGGATCCGGTTTCCGTCGGCCATGCCGCGCGCACGGTGCTGATCTTTTCGGAGCCGTCCGGAGAAGCCACGATAATGTCCGAAACAATATCCGAAACGAACTGCACCTTTGCAGGATCCGCCGCTGACGAGAAGAGCCAGCCGCCCTCCGGCAAGGGTTCACAGGTGTCGATCGCACCGCACCAGAACGCATTTTCATACGCATCGGAATCGCAGACGACCGCACTGTCATCCGAAATAAAGTTCCAGTCTGTTGCGCTGTGCATACTGTCCGCCATCATGTAGGCATCGCTGCACAGCAGATACCTGTGCGTGATATGCCCGAGCATATCCGGCGCGGAATCGTCAAAGGTCGCATCCACATGATACCAGTGCCCGTCAATCTTCACGGCATTCCACATGTGGTTCAGCTTGTCGCTCGTGACCGCACAGCACGGGATCTCCAGCTCGCGGCAGAGCACGTTCATCGCCAGCGCATAGCCCTGACAGACCGCCGTGCCGCCGAGCATCGCCGCATAGGCATCATTCTTTTCATAGGTCAGATCATACTCGCAGACCTCGCCGAGATGATCGTGCAGGAACAGGATCTTCTCCGCATCCGTCCATTCCGGATTCACCAGCCCGGTCACGCGGTCAACCTCCGCGTTGAATTCATCAATCATCGCAGGGATCTTATCCTTGTCGTATGCATAATTCACAACAACGGACGTCACTCTTTTCTGCGAATCCAGCACATAGGAAAAGCTGGAATCCACATAGAACCAGTCCGAGTCCGTATACAGCGTGTCGTAGTAAATATCCGCCACCTGGTCAAAGGTCAGCCGCAGCGAGGATATGTTAAGACGCTCCTTCAGCATCGGCCACGCCTGCCGGAGCACGCGGCGGAAGGTCGCCTCCGACGTGGTTTCCGCAGATACGGCATCCGCAGGCAGTGCCGCAAAGAGCATCACGGCGGACAGCATCCCGGCCGCCATTCTGCTGATACATCGTTTCATTCTGAACACCTCCGTGAAAGTGTATAATTTGTTTTCTTCCCTTCCTCTCAGGATGCCCGGCATCCACAGCTTTATTATAACACATTCCGCGGGCAGTTGGATAGCGGTAAATTGCTGAAATTCAACCGCGGATTTTGTCGATTCCAGACAAAAAATGCCGGATATTACGGCGAAATTAAGGGAAGCATTCCTAAGCGGATGATGTCTATATTGTTAAAACAAGAAAAATTATCGAAAAACGCTTGACAAATTTCCGAAAATGCGGTATGCTTAATGCAACAATCAAACCGTTGAAGCGGAGATAAAGCGTGATATGACCCCACAGAGAGTCCGGGAGGCTGAGAGCCGGACGGGAAACAGTTTCGCAAATGGCCCGCTGAGGGCGCAGTCGGCAGCAGCCGGTAAAACTGCGACGTGCAGACATACGTCAGTTGTCGGGGATATGCTGGTATCCCGCAAAAGTGCATCCGCGCTTTGAACCGAAGCGCAGATGAATCAAGGTGGCACCGCGAGCATGAAGGATATATCAGCTCGTCCTTGAACAACAAAGTTCAGGGACGGGCTTTTTTGTTTGCCCGTCCGGAAACGGAGGATGCATATGAAACTGTCCATCACACCGGAGGAGGCAAAACGCTACGCTGCGGAAACGGATTACCGTGTACTGCCCGTCAGCTGCGAGCTGCACGCGGATTCGCTGACACCCATGCTGGTGCTGCGGATCCTCAGACACATCTCCGCCCACACCTACCTGCTGGAATCCATCTCCGGCCCCGATCACCGCGGACGCTATACCTTCCTCGGCTATGATCCGAAGCTCGGCATCTCCTGTCGGAACGGGCACTTAAAGCTCGGGGATCTGGAACTGGAAACGGAGGATCCCGCACAGTATCTGCGGCAGCTGCTCGCAAAATACCGCAGCCCGCGGATCGCCGGTCTGCCGCCGTTCACGGGCGGCCTGGTCGGATACTTCTCCTATGACTACCTCGGCTATCAGGAGCCTACCACCCGCACCGCCGCATCGGATGACGCGCATTTCAATGACATGGATCTCATGCTCTTTGACAAGGTCATCGCATTCGACCACTTCCGGCAGAAGATCATTCTGATCGCAAACATACGCCTTGACGAGCCGGAAACCGAATACCGCCGCGCGGAAATGGCGCTTAAGCAGATGGCAGATCTCCTCCGCACCGGAAAGCCCGCGGAAGAGCCCGTCAGCCGCATGACCGGCGAAATGACGCCGCTCTTTGAGAAGGACGCCTACTGCGACATGGTCGAAAAGGCAAAGCATTATATCACGGAGGGCGATATTTTCCAGATCGTGCTCTCCAACCGGTTCAGCGCGCCGTTTGAGGGCTCGCTGCTGAACACCTACCGGATGCTCCGGACGATCAATCCGTCACCGTATATGTTCTATTTCTCTGGCACGGATGTGGAGATCGCAGGCGCCTCTCCGGAAACGCTCGTCAAGCTGGAAAACGGCGTGCTGCACACGTTCCCGCTTGCCGGCACCAGACCGCGCGGCCG
>JAFZBC010000050.1:0-1629 GCA_017561965.1 Oscillospiraceae bacterium | reverse complement strand
GCCGGAGGATATGCCGGTGCTGTATACGGTCAATGAGGAGGCGCTGCTCCTGCGTGATATCCGGCACTCTATGGAGCAGACCGCAGACCTGTTCCGCGGGATGCTCGATGCATTTGCTGCGGAGTATCAGGAGGAGGCCATCGCAAAGCTCTATCTGAATACGGACAATCCGCTGATCCGGCGGCTGATGACGGTAACGGATGCCGAAAAGCTGCGCTGCTGCATCGAAATTCTGT
The DNA here is from genome assembly GCA_017561965.1 of Oscillospiraceae bacterium. Taxonomy (GTDB): domain Bacteria; phylum Bacillota; class Clostridia; order Oscillospirales; family Ruminococcaceae; genus Firm-04. Next base: position 1,393 of record JAFZBC010000050.1, on the reverse strand, counting down.
ATGTGCAGGCGCTGCTGACCGGCGGTTATCCGATGCGCAGTCATGAGATGCAGACGCTCAACAGCGGCCTGCTCCAGCTGCTGAACTGGAGTCTTGAATAATGCTGCTGCCTTGATCGTGGTCAATAGAACAAGGAAGAAGCCGACAGGCAGAATCACGAAAAACAGAGTATCAACAGGAAAAAAGGAGAACAGGATATGAACGGCTACGACCCCGCCGCGCTCATGCAGAGCTATCGTTCGATGCAGCCCGGCGACCCGCGGATGCGTGCGATCCGCGCGGCGATCACCGAGGCGGAGCGCGCAAAGGATGACGCTTCCGCGCTGCAATTTCATCATGATCTGATCCATGAGTCCGTCTTTTCCGGCGACCGCTATCAGGCGCTTGTGGATTTCCCGCAGTATCTTGCGATCACGCACCGGAATCCGGAGCTTGCCGCGGAATGGACATGGGACACACTCTGGATGTTCAAGTGGATTGTCGAGGCGTCCACGGAGTTCTGGCAGATCGAGAAAAAGCAGGTGCTGCAATGGTTTTCGGAGTTCCGGCGTGAGCTGCTCAAAAACGGATACTCCCTGCGCTCATGGTACGACAAGCGCGCAATATTCTATCAATTCAGCGACCGTGCCAAAATGCGCATGGACTATGAGGCATTTCTGGAGGCGCCGCGTGACGACATGAGCGACGGGCATACAAACGATCTGGATACGCAGGTGCGGTTTGAATTGCAGATCGGAAACCTGGAAAAGGCACATGCCGCCGCAGATGAGATTTTCCGGAATCATCTCCGCACGGAGGAGGTGCCCTGCAAGACGTATTTCTCGCTGCTGGCGGACGCATTGCAGCGCGGGGATCTGACCGGTGCGGAGCAGTATGCAAAGCCGCTGCGGCAGCTTTGTGCGGGCAACCGGTTCCAGCTGGAGCCGATCGGCATGATGCTGCGCTGGTTTGCGCTGACCGATCCGGCGGAGGGACTGCGGTTTTATGCGCAGAACAAAGCACTGCGCGAGGGCTCGCGGAATCCGTATCTCTGCTTCTGGTTTGACCGCGGCGCGGAGCGGCTGTTCCGCAGGGCTGCGGAGGCCGGACTTTCGCTGCCGGACGCGGATGCTGCGCAGCTTCTGATGCAGGCTGACGCACTGCTTGCACAGTGCAGAGAGATTGCGGCAAAATTTGACGCACGCAACGGCTCATCCTATTTTATGGATGCGCTGGAGCAGTAAGGCGCGTTTGGCGACGGGGAGCCGCCCCTCGCGCAGCAAACTTTTATTACGGGATTCCAAAGGGGTATGGCCTTCGGAATCCCGTTTTTCATCTGTTATGGGATTCTTAAGGGACATATGTCCCTTAAGCGGGGCTTGGGGCGGAGCCCCATTCTCAATCCATCGGAGAT
>JAFZBC010000049.1:0-1850 GCA_017561965.1 Oscillospiraceae bacterium | reverse complement strand
TCACCGACATGGCACAGCGCGCGATGAAAAAGGGCATGCGTGTGATCCTCGTACAGCAGCAGGGCAGAAACGGCGACTGTCAGCGCAATCCGCTGCTGACCGGCCGCTGGTATAACGGCGCGGTCGCTTCGGTCGGCCAGAAGCTCAATATCGAGGTCGTCAACCTGTTCCAGCTGTGGCAGGATTACTGCCTGACGAAATCCGTCGATGAGGTCAACGCCATGTATATGGACGACGGCCTGCACCCGAACCGTTCGGGCGCGAAGGTGCTTGCAAAGTTCATGGCGGACGCGATCAATTCCGGCAGTTCTGAACCCGGCACCACGCCCGGAACCACACCCGGCACAGAGCCGACGCCGGTCGTGACAGCACCGGATCCGCTGCTCCAGGGTGATCTGGACGGCGACAGCAGACTGACCTCCAAGGATCTGACGCTGATGAAGCGTATCATCGGCACGGGCGCGGATTACAACATTCTCCAGGCTGCCGATCTGAACAGCGATTTCAAGGTCGGCGCGGAGGATCTCGTCCTGCTGGCAAAATTCATCTCCGGGCAGGAAGCAGTATTTGCCGATCCGAAATACGCGGCATCGGAGCAGTCGATCCTGAACGGCTGGCATGAGGAAACCAATGCCGGATACAGCTACAAGGACTATCTGAACCTCGACAACAGCACCGCCAGCGCCGTGACGTTCTCCGTCTGTGCGCCGCAGGAAGGCAATTATCTCTGCACATTCAATATCGCAAACGGTTCCGCGAATGACCGCGTCATGACGGTTTCGCTGGACAGCACCGACAAGATCTGGAAGCAGAGCTTCCTGACCACGGGCGCGTGGACAACATGGGAGCAGCGCGGCATCGTGCTGCCGCTGAAAGCGGGCGTCAACCGGATCACACTGAAATCGGATACCTCCGAGGGCGGTCCGAATTTCGACTACATGGAAATGAGCTTCACCGACGAGCCGATTGCACAGCCCTACGAAGCATCGTCACAGCCGACCACGCCGCAGATCACGTCGGATAAGCCGGTTGTGTATGTGGCGTCGGATTCGACCGCGCAGAGCTATAACGCATCCTATGCGCCGCAGCAGGGCTGGGGCTACTATCTCCAGGATTATTTCACGGACAATGTGCAGGTTTCAAACCATTCCATCGCAGGCAGAAGCTCCAAGAGCTTTTATGACAACGGCAGACTGCAAACGATCCTCGACCAGATCAGAGAGGGCGATTATCTGATTGTCTGCTTCGGCATCAACGACGGCGCGTATAACAAGGAAGAGCGCTATGCGCCGGTCTGCAACAATGTCGATAACCCGACGCAGGGCTCCTTTGAATACTACATGACGTTCTACATCAAGGGTGCGCTGGAAAAAGGCGCAACGCCGATCCTGATGTGCCCGACGCTCTCGATCAAGGGCGCACAGCAGCCGTTCGGCGCGGGCTACCGCAACATTGATTCGGCGTGTCAGGCGCTGGCGCGGAAGTACAATGTGCCGTATTTCGACCTGAGCGCAGCAATGGCCAATGACTTCAACAACCGGCCGTATGATACGGTTTACGGCTATTACATGGGCTCGACAACGCAGGGCGGCACAGACTTCACGCACTTCACGGAAACCGGCGCGAAGGTCACGGCAGGCATCATTTGCAGCGGCATCAAAAGTATGAACATTGGCCTCTCGCAATTCGTGAAATAAGGGATCGCTGTACAATGCACCGGAAATACCGCTTTATGAAGGGGACGCCCTCTATCGCAGGGCGTCCCCTCTTGCCGCTTTGCGGCAATTCACCCCTTGCGGAGCTCTTGATATGCTAAGGTATTTCGCTCACTGCGGTGAGCGACGGGGGCG
>JAFZBC010000393.1:0-1772 GCA_017561965.1 Oscillospiraceae bacterium | reverse complement strand
GGTATACCACAGCACACGAAACAGCGCGCTGGCTGTCAGCAGCGCGGAGGCGATCGCGCAGGGCATCGCGGCAGACGGCGGACTGTTTGTTCCGGCGTTTATCCCGGAGCTTTCCGCGGCAGATTTTGACGCGCTCAAGGGTCTTTCCTATGCGGAGCGCGCAGCACGGCTGTTCAAGCTGTATCTGACGGATTTTACCGACGAGGAACTGCGTGAATGCACGCATAATGCATATGAAACCGGCAGCTTTGAAACCCCTGCGGTGCAGGAGATCACAAAGCTGGCAGACGGCTCGATGCTGCTGGAGCTCTGGCACGGCCCGACCTGTGCGTTCAAGGATATGGCACTCCAGATTCTGCCGCACTTCCTGACCCGTGCGATCAAAAAGACCGGCACGGACAAGGAGGTCGTCATTCTGACGGCAACCTCCGGCGACACCGGCAAGGCGGCGCTGGCAGGCTTCCAGGATGTGCCCGGCACGAAGATCATGGTGTTCTATCCCGAGGACGGCGTCAGCTCCATGCAGAAGCGTCAGATGCAGACGCAGGAGGGCGGGAACGTCCGCGTCTGTGCCGTCAAGGGCAATTTCGACGACTGCCAGAACGGCGTGAAGGCGATCTTCACCGATCCGGAGATGCAGAAGGCGCTCAGCGAGAACGGCATGCAGTTCTCCAGCGCAAACAGTATCAACTGGGGACGCCTTGTGCCGCAGATCGTCTACTATGTTTCCGCCTATGTCACGATGCTGGAAAAGGGTATCCTCAAAAACGGTGAGCGCTTCAGCATCACTGTTCCGACGGGCAACTTCGGCAACATTCTGGCTGCATGGTATGCAAAGCAGATGGGCGTACCGGTCGGGCATCTGATCTGCGCTTCCAATATCAACAATGTGCTGACCGATTTCATCAATACCGGTGTGTATGACCGCAGCCGCACCTTCCATGCAACGGTTTCGCCGTCCATGGACATTCTCATCTCGAGCAATCTGGAGCGTCTGCTCTATCACATGACCGGTGAGAACGATGCGCAGATCCGCGCATGGTTCTCCGCACTGAAAACGGACGGCAAATATGATATCGGCACCGAGCTGCGCAACCGCATCCGTGCGGAGTTCACGGGCAGCTTCTGGAACGATGACCAGACCAAGGCCATGATTGGCAAGGTCTTTGCGGAGAACGGCTATCTGAGCGATACGCACACGGCAGTCGGCATCTGCGCGGCGAGAGATTTCCTCAGCAAGGCTGCTGACAAAGAGCCGATGCTGATCGCTTCGACTGCAAATCCGTATAAGTTCGGCGCAGCGGTGCTGAGCGCGATCGGCGGCAGCGCGGACGGCGCGGACGAATACGCCGTGCTCGATCTGCTCCAGGCAAAGTCCGGCATGAAGATCCCGGCAGCACTGGCCGCACTGAAAACGAAGGCTGTGCGCTTCAGCGATTCTGTCGCACAGGATGCAATGCCCGCTTACGTAAAGGAAAAGCTGGGGATCCGATGAGCCTGTATGTCATCGGGGATACGCACCTGTCCTTCGGTGTACAGAAGCCCATGGATATTTTCGCGGGCTGGGAGAATCATACGGCGCTGCTGCGGGATGCATGGTGCAGCAGGGTTGCGCCGGAGGATACCGTCGTGCTGGCGGGCGACATCTCATGGGGCATGACCATGGAGCAGGCGCTGCCGGACTTTCAGTGGCTCGATGCGCTGCCCGGAAAAGAGAAGATCATCTTAAAGGGCAACCACGATTACTGGTGGGTCACGATGAAGAAGATGTG
>JAFZBC010000392.1:0-2776 GCA_017561965.1 Oscillospiraceae bacterium | reverse complement strand
CATGACCAGCGACATCAACCAGATGCAGACCGGCGTCAACCTGACGATCCGCCTGCTGCTGCGCTCCCCGTTCATCGTGTTCGGTGCCATGATTATGGCATTCACTGTGGACGTCAAAACAGCGCTCATATTTGTGGCAGCGATTCCCCTGCTGTCTGTTGTCGTGTTCGGCATCATGCTGCTGACAATTCCGATGTACCGAAACGTTCAGGGCGCACTGGACGTTCTGACAGAAACCACGCGCGAAAATCTGACCGGTGTCCGCGTCATCCGCGCATTCCGCAATGAGGAAGCCGAAGCAAATGAGTTCCGGCAGGAAAATGCTGCGCTGGTCGCAATGCAGAAAAAGGTCGGACGGCTCTCCGCGCTGATGAATCCGCTGACCTATGTCATTGTCAATCTGGCTGTCGTTGCGCTGATTCACACAGGCGCCCTCCGCGTGCAGACCGGCGTTCTGACGCAGGGTGCCGTCATCGCGCTGTACAATTATATGTCGCAGATTCTCGTAGAACTTATCAAGCTGGCAAATCTCATTATATCCTTAACAAAAGCGGCAGCCTGCGGTGAACGCATCCAGGCTGTGCTGGAATCCGGCACGCCCGTTCCGGATGACGATACCGTACCGGATATTGCTGAAAATCAGCGCGGTGCGCTCTGCTTTGACCATGTGACCTTCACCTATGCCAATGCCGCAGAACCGTCGCTCTGTGATATTTCGTTCACGGCAAAGCGCGGAGATGTCATCGGTATCATCGGCGGCACAGGCGCAGGCAAATCGACACTTGTCAACCTGATACCCCGCTTCTACGAACCAACTGAAGGAACCGTCACGATAGACGGCATTCCGGTGACGGATTTTCCGCACAAGGCACTGCGAAGCCGCATCGGCATCGTGCCGCAAAAAGCGGTTCTCTTTCACGGAACCATCCGGCAGAATCTGCTCTGGGGCAAAGCAGATGCATCCGACGATGCACTGTATGATGCACTGAAAACCGCGCAGGCGCTTGATGTGGTCGCGTCCAAGGAAAACGGGCTCGACGAAATGCTCTCCGAAAACGGACAGAATCTCTCCGGCGGACAGCGGCAGCGTCTGACGATCGCGCGCGCACTTGTCCGGAAGCCGGAATTCCTGATTCTCGATGACAGTGCCTCGGCGCTGGACTTCGCAACCGATGCGGCGCTCCGCAAGGCGCTGCGGGAGCTTCCCGACCGTCCTACCGTGCTGATTGTTTCACAGCGGACGGCTTCGATTCAGCACGCCGATCAGATTCTGGTGCTCGATGACGGCAGACTGGCTGACATCGGCACCCATGAGGAGCTGCTCCGGCGCTGTGATATTTACCGTGAGATCCACGACTCGCAGTTCCCGAAGGAGGTGCAGGCAGTTGGCTGAGCAGAAAAACAGTGCCGAAAGGCAGACGCTCCGCAGGGTGATGCAGGATCTCCGGCGTTATCAGGGCTGGCTGATCCTGACCGTCCTGCTGGCGGTCATCACGGTTGCACTGACGCTCTATGTTCCGATTTTGATCGGCCGCGCCATTGACAAAATTCAGGGTGCCGGACTTGTCGATTTCAGTGCCCTGACGCGCATTCTGGTGACGGTCGGCGTGTCAGTCGGCGTGACCGCGATTGCGCAGTGGGTCATGAGCATCATCCACAACAAAATTACATTTGAGGTTGTCGAGGATATCCGCAACCGCGCAATCAGCCGCATCGAGCAGCTGCCGCTTTCCTACCTCGACCGGCAGCCGACCGGCGTCACGGTCAGCCGCATGATTTCCGACGTCGATCAGTTTGCGGACGGCCTGCTCATGGGCTTTACGCAGCTGTTCACCGGCATTCTGACCATTCTGGGTACGCTGATCTTTATGCTGTCGATCCACCCCGGCATTACGCTGGTTGTATTTGTCATGACGCCGCTTTCCCTGTTTGTTGCGGCATTCATCGCCAAGCGAACGTATTCTATGTTCCGTTTGCAGGCGGAAACCCGAGCCGAGCAGACCGCTGTCATCAACGAAACCATCACGAATCAAAAGGTCGTACAGGCCTTCGGGCATGAACCGGAAGCCATGGCGCAGTTCGACGAAATCAACAACAGACTGACTGCCGCCTCGCTGAAAGCTACTTTTTATTCCTCACTGACGAACCCCTGTACCCGCTTTGTCAATGCGCTCGTATATGCGGCTGTCGGACTGACCGGCGCACTCGCGGCAATCCGCGGGACTATTACAGTCGGTCAGCTCAGCTGCTTCCTCAGCTACGCAAATCAGTATACCAAGCCGTTCAATGAGATTTCCGGCGTCGTCACTGAGCTGCAAAATGCACTCGCCTGCGCAGACCGTGTCTTTGCACTGATTGATGAACCGACGGAAATCCCTGATGCGCCTGACGCAGTCACGCTGGAACATGCCGCGGGCGCCGTCCGCTTTGACGATATTTCGTTCTCGTATACGAAAGACCGTCCGCTGATCTCACATTGCTCCGTTGACGTAAAGCCCGGGCAGCGCGTTGCGATCGTCGGGCCGACCGGCTGCGGCAAAACCACGCTGATCAATCTGATCATGCGCTTTTATGACGTCAATGACGGCGCGGTCCGCATTGACGGAACCGATCTGCGCGGCATCACCCGTCACAGTCTGCGCGGCCAGATCGGCATGGTCTTGCAGGACACCTGGCTCAAAGCGGCGACCGTCCGCGAGAATATCCGCATGGGCAAGCCCGATGCAACCGACGAGGACATCATCACGGCTGCAAAGGCTGCGCATGCACACAGCTT
>JAFZBC010000391.1:0-3673 GCA_017561965.1 Oscillospiraceae bacterium | reverse complement strand
TTCCTGACAATGCACGGCGAGCTGACCGTTCAGTTTGACGGCAGCCGCATCGAAATGGATTTCCCGGCGTATCCGCTACGGGAGATCCCGGTCACGCCGGAGATGACTGCCGCGATCGGCGTGCAGCCGGTTCAGGCATTTGCCGCGCGGGATCTGCTGCTGGTGCTGGATTCCGAGGAGGCTGTCCGCACGCTGACACCCGATCCCGAAAAGCTGATGCAGCTGGACGGGCTCTGCATTGCCGTGACGGCAAAGGGGACACAGTATGACTGCGTTTCCCGCGTATTTGCACCGAAAATGAAGATTCCGGAGGATCCGGTGACCGGCTCGACGCACTGCCTGATCGCGCCGTACTGGGCAAAGCGGCTCGGCAAAACAGCGCTGACCGCATATCAGGCATCCGCCCGCGGCGGCGTGCTGTATGCAGCCGTCAGCGGTGACCGCGTCAGAATTGCCGGAACCGCCGTGCTCTTTGCGGAAGCGGAGATCATGCCGGCTATGGAAGCTGAGAGAGGTACTATCATCGGCGATACTGTAACGGTAACGGTTGACAGACCGCTGGGCAGTTATCATCCTGCATATCCGGATCTGTATTACCCGGTGAATTACGGGTATATCGAAGGCATCATGGCTCCGGACGGCGAGGAACAGGATGCCTATATTCTTGGCGTGGATGTGCCTGTAAAGCAGTTTACGGGCAGGCTGATTGCCGTTGTGCACCGGCATGACGATGTGGAGGAAAAGTGGATTGTGTGTCCGGAGGGCATAACGTTCACAAAAGAAGAAATCACGGAGCAGATCCGGTTTCAGGAGCAGTATGATCAGTCTGAAATCATCATGTAGGCTCTGTTCCGCTGTATAGAAAATGACCGCAACTGAAAGGAGATGATCTTATGCCGGAATTTCATGAAGAAACCTATACGATTGACATGATCATTGCGAAAATCCTGACAGACGACCGGCAGTACGATATCAGCAAGCTGATTGCGGCCTATGAATACGCCGCGCAGTGTCATGAGGGGCAGGTGCGCTCATCCGGAGAGCCGTATATCGTGCATCCGGTTGCCGTTGCGTATATTCTGCTGGAGCTCGGCATGGACACCGACACGCTCTGCGCCGCGCTGCTTCACGATGTTGTGGAGGATACCGCCGCAACCAGAGAGGATGTGCAGAAGCGCTTCGGCCATGACGTTGCGATGCTCGTGGACGGCGTCACAAAGCTGGCAAAGGTGCCGACCTTCTCCAAGGAGCAGCAGCAGGCGGAAAACGTCATGAAAATTCTGCTTGCGATGTCGCAGGATATCCGCGTCATGATCATCAAGCTGGCTGACCGTCTGCATAATATGCGCACGTTGCAGTACCGCCCGATCCACAAGCAGCACAACACGGCGTTTGAAACCATGAACGTCTATGCACCGATCGCACACCGGCTCGGCATCACATCCGTGCAGGAGGAGCTTGAGGATCTCTCGTTCTATTATCTTGATCCGTATGCCTATGCGGAGATCGAAAGCCTGCTCGACAACAAGAAAGAGGAGCGCGAGGCGTTCATCGAGAGCATCAAGCAGCGGATCGCAGAGCGCTTCCGGTCGCAGGATTTCGTCACCCCGCCGCAGATCGACGGCCGCGTCAAGAGTATATACGGCATCTATAAAAAGGTCTACATGCACCACAAATCCATTGACGAGATCTATGACAAATACGCGGTGCGCGTGATCGTCACGACGGACAATGAGTGTTACAGCGTGCTCGGCCTGATCCACGACATGTTCCGGCCGATCCCGAACCGCTTCAAGGACTATATCGCCAACCCGAAGCCGAACGGCTATCAGTCGCTGCATACCTCCGTGCTCGGTAAGGAGGGCATCCCGTTTGAGGTGCAGATCCGCACATGGGAAATGCATGCCAATGCGGAATACGGCGTTGCGGCGCACTGGAAGTATAAGGAGAGCATTCAGGGCAAGACCGTCATGGACTCGCGTATCGCGTGGATCCGGCAGGTGCTGGAAACGCAGCAGGCGAGCGACGATCCCGAGGAACTTGTTGCGACCATCAAGAACGACATTGCACCGGAGGACGTCGTCGTCATGACGCCGAAGGGCGATTCGATCTCGCTGCCGGTCGGCTCGACGGTCATTGACTTCGCTTATCACATTCACACGCAGATCGGCCACAGAACGACCGGCGCCAAGGTGGACGGCAAGATCGTCCCGCTGACCTATCAGCTCAACACCGGCGAGATCTGCGAGATCCTCACGAGCAAGGATCCGAACAAGGGGCCGAACCGCAACTGGCTCGACATTGTGAAAACGAATGAGGCACGCGCAAAGATCCGCTCCTGGTTCAAGCGGGAGCGCCGTCCGGAAAATATCGTGACCGGCCGCACGAGCATTGAGCACGAATGCAAGCGCATGCGCATTCCGATCACGACGGAGCAGCTGGAAAGCATCGTCCGGGAGGATCTGCGGCAGCCGAACTGCGAAACGCTCGACGATTTCTATGCGGCAGTCGGCTACGGCGGCCTTTCACTGACCAAGCTGATGCCGCGCATCCGGGAGTATTATCTCAAGCGCTTTGCCCCGACGGAGCAGCAAGCCCCCGGCGAGCAGCTTCCAGAGCTGCGCAAGCCGACCAGAGGCGGTACCGGCATCATCATTGACGGCATTGACAATCTGGAGGTCAAGCTGGCGCGGTGCTGCTCGCCGCTGCAAGGTGAGAAGATCGTCGGCTTCACGACGATGGGACACGGCATCACGATCCACAAGCAGCAGTGCCGGAAATATCAGGAGGCGCTGCAAAAGAACGATCCTGCGGAGATGAGCCGCTGGGTTTCGGCGCACTGGGCATCCGATGCGCCTGCCGCGGAGCTGAAGGCGAATATCGAGGTGCTGTGCCTGAACCGTCTGAACCTGCTGAACGACATCACGCAGGTGATCGGCGAGGCACATCTGCCGGTGTCAAACTTCAATTTCCATATGCTCAAGGACGGCAATGCGATGCTGAACGCGACGGTGGCGGTCAGTTCGCTGGAGCAGCTCGATACGCTGCTGAACCGCCTGCGAACCGTCCGCGACGTTCTCTCCGCAGAACGTGCGGCATATTAAGGCGGCAGCGGACAGAGCGCCGCAAGACTGCCATTGACAACAGGAGTAACATATCATGAAAAAAGTCAAATCCAAAAAGAAGATCATTCTGATCATTCTGCTCTGCCTGGTTCTGCTGCTCGTGATCGGCTGGGCGATATTATCGGTCAGCATTTACAACGAGAATTTCAACAAGCGTTTTTCCAGCTATGAACCGCTGATGCTGCATGTGGAGGACTTTGACGGCTTGCAGTGCGAACCGTGCGAATTCACCTCTGACAAGGGACAGAAGCTGGCTGGATATCTGTACAGCGCAGACAGTGATCCGCGCGGCATCATCGTCATCGCGCACGGCCTCGGTGCCGGACAGAATTCGTATATGGACTGCGCAGATTATTTCGCGCATCACGGATATTATGTATTCGCATACGACGCAACGGGTAATGACAAAAGCGAGGGCGACGGTGTCGGCGCAATCCCGCAGGGCGTCGCGGACCTTGACCATGCGGTTTCCTATGCGGAGAGCCGGTTCCCGGAGCTGCCCGTCGCACTGTTCGGGCACAGCTGGGGCGGATACAGCGCATGTGCCG
>JAFZBC010000390.1:0-2027 GCA_017561965.1 Oscillospiraceae bacterium | reverse complement strand
TTGTCAATGTACCGCTCATCCAGGTCAGCTGCGGCGGCGACATACCGCGCAATACAGAGCCTGAGGACTGCCGGCCGATTCTGTTTCAGCCGGATCAGACGCCTGTGGAGCTGACATTGCAGCCGGTCTATCGCAGCACAGGCGATGAACAGATCAAACAAACCATAGAGGCCGCACTGGAATCCGGTGATGAAGAACAGATCCGGACGGCATACGCAAGCTTGGAACAAAATGTCGTCCCTGCCGTGATCAGCGCAGCCGAAGCCGGCTGCAATTACAGAATCTGCATCTATCAGAACGACCAGCTGCTCGACATCACCGATCCGGAAACGGGAAAAACACTCAAATCCTACACATTTGCACTGACTGAAAACAAGGATGAGAATATCAAAAAAATCACATTCACGCCGCTCCCCACAGACGATCCGGAAGGCGCAAAAATCGAGATTCATGCCATCGGTATGAATCCGTATGACAGCTACGCCAACAACAGCACTTGTTCTTTCCGTGTGCAGACCACAGCGCCCGGTTCAGAACCGCACCTGGTCAATCAGGACCCAGACACAGAGAATCCTTGAAGCATCATAAGAAAAGCATCCGCAGACCTTGCCGTCAGCGGATGCTTCATTTTTATATCCGTGCGAACCATGCCGCTGCCGCGCAGAGGATCACGCCGGTCAGCGTCGGCAGAAACCATGCCGCGAACGTCCATTTCCGGCTGTGCGTTTCCCTGTAAACGGTCAGCAGCGTCGCAGCACAGGGTGAATGAAACAGCGTAAATACGAGAAAACAGACAGCCGTGGCCGTTGTCCAGCCGTTTGCGGTCAGGATCATATGCAGCGAGGAAAGGCTCCCCTGCTCTGCCAGCACCGAGCTGCCGAGATAGGCGGTCAGCGCGGCAGGCAGCACAATTTCATTCGCCGGGAATCCGAGGAGAAACGCAAGCAGCACCACGCCGTCCAGCCCGAGCAGCCGCCCGAACGGCTCCAGCCATGCTGCCGTTTGCAGCAGCGCCGTCTGACTGCCGATGCGGACATTCGCCAGCACCCAGATCAGCAGGCTGACCGGCGCTGCGATCACAGCGGCGCGCCCGAGCACGAAAATCGTTCTGTCGCAGAGCGCGCGCAGCAATACTGTACCGGTCTGCGGGCGGCGGTAGGGCGGCATTTCCAGCACAAAGGCAGAGGGCTCCCCGCGCAGGAGCGTCCGGCTGAGCACAAAAGACCAGAACGCCGTCACCGCTGCACTGAGCAGAATCAGCAGCGTCATCATGCAGGCGGCTTTCAGCGAACCCGCAGCCCCCTGCCCCGCAAAAAACACCGTCACCACCGCAATCAGTGACGGGAACCGTCCGTTACACGGAACAAGCGAGTTGGTCAGAATCGCAATGAGCTGCTCCCGCCTGCTCCCGATGATCCGGCATCCCGTCACGCCGACCGCATTGCACCCGAAGCCCATCGTCATCGTCAGCGCCTGCTTGCCGCAGGCTCCGCATTTCGCGCAGCAGCGGTCGCAGCCGAACGCGATCCGCGGGAGAATGCCGATGTCCTCCAGCAGCGTAAACAGCGGGAAAAAGATCGCCATGGGCGGCAGCATCACCGCGACCACGCGGCAGGTTCCGCGAAGCATGCCGTCGATCAGCGCGCCGGAAAGCCATGACGGTACCGCACGGGCTGCACACAACCGTGAGAGCCAGTCACAGAGCGCGCAGAGTCCCCGCTCCAGCCATTCGGAGGGATACGCCGCGCCGGTCAGCGTCAGCCAGAAGGTCAGCAGCAGGAGCGCGGCCATCAGCGGGATGCGCAGGTATTTCCCCGTCAGCAGACGGTCAGCGGCATCCGTCCGGGGATGCGGCTCGGGCGGCATCGCAAAGGCCTCCGCCATGAGCGAACGCGCCTCTGCATAGAGCTGCTCCCGCGGCTTCGGTTCGCGGCATGGATTCCGGAGCGCTGCCGCCCGTTCCGCAGCCGCCGGGATCTGACGCAGCGATCTGCGGTCGCGCGCAGTGACGCCGAGCACCGGGATTC
>JAFZBC010000389.1:0-8579 GCA_017561965.1 Oscillospiraceae bacterium | reverse complement strand
TTGATACCCTCAGCCTCTGCAAGACCCTTTGCGCGGATCGCGTCTGCCTCTGCCTTACCGACAGCGGCAATACCTTCGGCCTCCTGCATCTTTGCATACTTGGCGGCCTCAGCAGCGGCCTTCTGTGCCTCAGCCTCCTGCTCACGCTGGAAACGGTCTGCTTCTGCCTCTTTCTTCAGCTGATACAGCTTTGCATCAGCCTCCTGCTGTGCCTTGTAGCGTGCAGCCTCAGCCATCTTCTTGACGTCTGCATCGAGCGCCTTTTCCTTGACCTCGGCTTCCTTCGCTTTCAGCTCAACATCCTTTTCAGATGCAGCAATGTTCGCGTTTGCTCTGGTGACTTCGATCGTGCGGCGCTGCTCTTCCTTCTGGATCTCATACGCAGCATCCGCGATTGCGAGCTGGGTATCTGCATCCTTTTTCAGTTCAGCCTGACGGATCGCAAGTTCATTGTTCTTCTTGGCGATTTCAGTCTGCGCCTGCACTCTTGCATCGTTGGCTTCCTTCTGTGCAGCAGCCTTTGCAATCTCGATTTCCTTCTCGGATTCCGCTCTTGCAATCGCAGCCTTCTTCTGGATCGTCGTGACATTGTCGATACCGAGGTTCTCGATCAGGTTCTGGTCATCGGTGAAGTTCTGAACATTGAACGAAACGATTTCCAGACCCATGCGGTTGAGGTCCGGTGCGGCATTCTCCTGCACCTTTTCCGCAAACGCCTTGCGGTCATTGACCATTGCAACCAGCGTCATCTGGCCGACGATCTCACGCATATTACCTTCCAGAACCTCTCTGGCCACCTTTGCGATGTAGGCGGTGTCCTTGTTGAGGAAGTTTTCTGCGCCGAGCTTAATGAGCATCGGATCGCTGGAAACCTTGACGTTGACGTTCGCATCGACATTGATGTTGATGTAGTCCGCAGTCGGGACGGCGCTGGATGTCTTGACATCAACAGCGATGAGCTGGAGCTTCAGTTTATCTACACGCTCAAAGAAGGGGATGCGGATGCTCGCTTTACCGATGATGATCTTCTTCCGCAGACCGGAGATGATGAAGGCGGTATCCGGCGGTGCCTTGAGGTAGCCGGAGGCGAGGATCACGATGACAAGAATGACCGCGACAGCGATCAGACCCATTGTGATCGGATTCATGGGCAGTTCCGGGAAAAACGCGGCAGTAATTGTTGACAGCATAACAAACACATCCTTTCTTTACGTCTGCAACATGGTACAAAAATCCGGACACAGACCAGCGCCGCGCTGCCTCTGCACCCGTTGCAAATATTATAGCACATTTTCCGCTGTTTGTCAAGAGCATTCCGGAGTATTCGGGAGCATATGAGAGCATACGGCAGAAATCGCCGGATTTGATATAATAAGTACGGCGGAGGGTGCCGCACCCCGCCCCTGTATATTTGTAAAATATTTGTGAACAGCATTGCGCGGTCAAAAACAGCCGGACGGCCCCGCGCAAAGCGAAGCCGTCCGGAGAACGATGCTGTTACTGCATCTTGTAAGCGTCGATCATTTTCTTGACCATCTGGCCGCCGATCGAACCGGCCTGGCGGGAGGTCAGATCGCCGTTGTAGCCCTTGTTCAGTGTCACGCCGACCTCACTTGCAGACTCCATCTTGAACCGGTCAAGAGCCTCTCTGCCCTTCTGTGTCATTTCACCCTTCATGGTAAATCTCTCCTTTTCTTGCGCAGATGCGCATGAGGCAGCCGGAATCGGAACGGCTGCCCTGTTGCAGACATTCCGTTTGTTTGCTGCCGTGATACTATGTTGCGCACGGGTTGTGAAAATATCAGCGGAAAGTTCCGGTATTTCGCACAGCAAAAAATGGCAGGCAAATCAAAAGAAGAGATTTTCCGCTTTGTCAGTTCCGTGAGCCGGCTGCGCATGGAATCCGGCGGTTCTGTTTTCTGATGAGATGAATAATATAGATATTTAGCATTGACAAGCGCTCTGAAATACAGTATAATGAAACCAGACAGTGCCGGACGAATACCGCTTCAGTCAGATATGAAAACGAAACGGAGGGATGACGTATGCAGGAGCTGCTTGAACGCCAGAACGGCTTTCACAGAACGATACTCATTGTCGATGATGAATTCATCGAACGGGAAATGCTCGGCGCGATGCTTCAGGATCTGTATGAAGTCATCTACGCCGAAAACGGTGCTGTCGCACTGGATCTGATCCGAAAGGAAAAGATGCGGCTTTCTCTGGTGATTCTGGATCTGCACATGCCGGAGCTGGACGGTTACAGCCTTCTGAAAATCATCCGCGCGGACAGTGAACTGCGGCGCATTCCGGTCATTGTGCTGACTTCGGAAAAGGAGGCTGAGGTCACCAGCTTACAGCTCGGCGCCGCAGATTTTATCACAAAGCCGTATGATGTACCGGATGTGATCCGCGCCAGAGTACGCCACTCGATCGAGCTGGCAGAGGACAGCATCATCATTCACGAAACGGAACGGGATGAGCTGACAGGTCTGTTTAACAAGGAATTCTTTTTTCAGTACGGCAAGCGGCTGGATCAGCAAAACGACCAGCTCCCGATGGATGCGCTGGTATTTGACATCAACCGGTTCCATATCATCAACGAGCTTTACGGAAAAGCCTTCGGGAATACGATCCTGAAAGAGATCGGCACGCGCGTGCATGAGATCGTCAGCCGGACCGGCGGACTGGCCTGCCGTCTGAGCAATAACTGCTTCGGGATCTATCTGCCGCATATGGAGGATCTGCAAGAAAAGCTGCCGCAGTATATCACCGGACTTTCCGGCAGTCTGGGCGACTGCAAGATCAGCATTCGCATGGGCATTTATTCCGACGACGGCAGCGGACTGGACATGGAACAGCGCTTTGACCGTGCGGCGCTGACCTGTCAGAAGCTCCGCAACAGCTATACGACCTGCTTTGCATTCTATAACGCGGAGCTGCACAGCAGGGAGCTGTATTCGGAACGGCTGCTCGAGGATATGGACAAGGCGCTTGCGGAGGGGCAGTTCCGGGTGTTCTATCAGCCGAAATACTGCATCTGCGGCGGAACACCGAAGCTTGTCAGCGCGGAAGCACTGACAAGGTGGCACCACCCGGAATACGGGGTTATCAAGCCCGATGTGTTTATTCCGCTGTTTGAGAATAACGGCCTCATTCAGAAGCTGGACAGATATGTGTGGAATTATGTGGCTGCACAGATCCGGCAGTGGAAAACGGAATACGGTGTTGATATTCCGGTATCGGTCAATGTTTCGAGAGTGGATGCCTTTAATCCGATGCTCGGAAAGATTCTGAGTGAAATTACAGGCAGAAACGGGCTTGAAAATGAAAATCTCCTGCTGGAAATCACAGAATCTGCATACACGGATGATTCCCGACAGATCATTGACACGGTCATCAGACTGCGCGAGCAGGGCTATAAGATCGAGATGGACGATTTCGGCAGCGGCTACTCCTCGCTCAATATGCTGACGTCACTGCCGATCGACGCACTGAAGCTGGACATGCATTTTATCAGGAACATCTGCGGGAATAAAAAGGACTGCCGTCTGGTCGGAATCATGATTGAGATTGCAAGACTGCTGAACGTGCCGGTCATTGCGGAAGGCGTCGAAACGAAGGAGCAGATGGAGCTGCTGAAAGAACTGGGCTGTGATATTATTCAGGGATACTATTTTTCAAAGCCGCTGTCCGCGGAAGATTTTTCCGTGCTGATCAGAACAGAGATCGGAGTGTGAGAGCATGATAACTGTTGAAACGCTGCGGGCGTTCGGTGCAGATGTGGATGACGGACTTGCACGCTGTATGAACAAGGAAGATTTCTACCTGATGCTCGTCAGAAAGGCGTCAGAGGACCGCAGACTTTCGCTGCTTTCAGAGCAGCTTGCAGCAAAGGATTACGCCGCAGCATTTGAAACTGCCCATGCATTGAAGGGCATGTATGCAAACCTCTCGCTGACGCCGCTGACAAAGCCGGTCAGCGAAATGACAGAGCTTCTTCGCAGCAGGACGGACACGGATTATTCTGCGCTCATGGAGGAGGCAGCGGCGCAGTATGCGCGGCTCTGCGGCCTGTGAGCAGCTAAAAGGCAAAAAGATAATAACGGATACGGATTCCCGGACCATTGACAGATCAGGACGTTGCAAATTATGCAGCCGGATCGTCTGCGGCTGCCTGGGGATCCGTTTGTGCTTTCGCGGGAAACAGACTGCTGTGCTGTTATGGATACGGAGGTCAATATGGTTTTCGGAGAAAAATTTGCACTGAATGCACAAACCATCGAAGTTGTCAAGGAGCTGGGGCAGTATATGCCCGGCGGCTTCCTGATCTGCCGGCGGGACGGGGACAATTCTCTGCTCTATGCCAATGCCGAGGTGTGCAAGATCTTTGGCTGTGCAACAGCGGAGGAGCTGGAACAGCTGACTGGAAATACTGTGCGCGGCATGATCCACCCGGATGATTATGCCGCCGTCGTTGCGGCCGTTTCTGCACAGACAAAAAGCAGTGAGGACAGCCTTGCCTATGCGGAATACCGCATCATCCGAAAGGACGGTGTCGTTCGCTGGGTGGACATCCACACGCATTTCAACGAAACGGCATTCTACGGCGGACTCTACTATGTCTTTATCGCAGACATTACCGAAAAGCGGCTTCAGGCGGAGCGCGTCAGTGCGGTCCGTGATGCCGTCATTGATACGCTGACCAATTCCTACAACACGGTCTGGCTGATCAACGACGTGGAAACAGAGCGCTGCTCACTCTATCACGGCGACCTCAGCGACGAGAGTGTTCATGCGGAGCCGATCCTGAACGCGCTGAGCCGTGCCACCTATACGGAAACGCAGGTGGAGTACATCCGGACCGTAGTCGCGCCGGAGGATCAGGAACGCCTGATGGAGGAGATCTCTCTGCCGCGCATTGTCCGTGAGCTTCAGGAAAAGGAGCAGTATTCCGTGACCTTCCTGCGGCAGTTTGAAAACGAAAAGCGGTATTACCGGATCGACTTCGGAAAGGTCAGGATGCCGGAGGACCGCATGGGCGTCATGCTCGGTTTCCGGGATATTGACGAAGAGGTCCGCGCACGTCAGCAGGAAACCGAGGATCGGAACGCGCTGCAGGAACAGCTTCTGCAGGAAGAAAGTCTGCGGGAGCAGCAGGACAAAATGATCACGGCGCTTGCTTCGGATTACCGCAGTGTTTACCACATCGACCTGGATGCCGATGACGGTGTCTGCTATCGCGCCGATCTTACGGATCCGGAGCAAACCGCAGAGGGCGTGCATTTTCCGTTTCTGGAACGGTTCCGCTGGTATGCGGATCATTCCGTGGACAAGGATTACCGCGAAGAATTCCTGCGGTTCATCGACCCGGAAAATATCCGCAGAGGGCTTGCCGAAAGCCCGATCATTGCCTACCGGTATCTCGTACACCGCGGCGGAAAGGATTACTATGAAATGATCCGTATGGCCGGCGTGCGCCATGCCCAGGACCGCGATGACGGAACGGTACACGCAGTCGGTCTTGGTCTGACCAATATTGACAGTGAGTTCCGTGAGGCCATGGCGCGGAATCAGGCACTGCGCGAAGCGCTCCGCGCCGCAGAAGAGGCCAACAATGCCAAGACCGTATTCCTCTCAAACATGAGCCATGAGATCCGGACGCCGATGAACGCGATCATCGGCCTGGACAGCCTTGCGCTGCGGAAGGGCAGGCTGGATCCCGAAACGAAGGAATACCTGGAGCAGATCGGGAGCAGCGCCCGTCACCTTCTCCTGCTCATCAATGATATTCTGGATATGAGCCGCATCGAATCGGGCAGAATGGTGCTGCGGAAGGAAGAGTTCTCCTTCCGCGCCATGCTGGAGCAGATCAATGTTATGGTCAGAACGCAGTGCAGTGACAAGGGGCTGGACTATGAATGCCGCGTGATCGGCGGCGTTTCCGATTACTATATCGGCGATGACATGAAGCTCAAGCAGGTGCTGATCAATATTCTCAGCAATGCCGTGAAGTTCACCGATGCGCCCGGCAGCATCACACTTGCGGTGGAGCGCACAGCGGCATTTGACGATCAGTCCACGATCCGCTTCACGATCCGTGATACCGGCATCGGCATGGATGCGGCGTTCCTGCCGAAAATCTTTGATACCTTTGCGCAGGAGAACAGCAGCCGCAGCAGCAAGTACGGCAGCACCGGTCTTGGCATGGCCATTGCAAAGAGCATTCTCGATCTGATGAACGGCACGATCTCCGTCAAGTCTGAAAAGGGTGTCGGCACAGAATTCACTGTCGTCGTGACGCTGAAAAACTGTCAGCACAGCTATACGGAGGGCGTTGTGATCGACCCGAAGGATCTGCGCGTACTGGTCGTGGACGATGATACGGTCGCAGCAGAGCATGCAAGGCTCGTGCTGGAGGAGGCAGGGATTCATGCCGATATCTGTCTGAGCGGAGAAGAAGCGCTCCGTCTGCTGGAGGAACGGCAGCAATGCTCCGATCCATACCATCTTGTGCTGCTGGACTGGAAGATGCCAGACAAGGACGGCATTACGCTCGCGCAGGAGATCCGCAGCCGGTTCAGCAGTGAAACGATCATCATTATTCTGACCGCTTTCAACTGGGATGAAATCATGGACGATGCCCCGAAGGCCGGCGTGGACAGCTTTCTGGCCAAACCGCTGTTTGCCTCCAATGTGATTGACGAATTTGAGCGGATTGCCCGCAGAAACAATCTTCAGTTTGCAAAGGATAAGCAGCGGGCGGATCTGCACGGCAGACATATCCTGCTGGCGGAGGATGTGCTGATCAATGCAGAGATCATGCGGGAGCTGCTCCGGCTGATGGGTGCAGAAACCGATCATGCCGAAAACGGCAGGATCGCGCTGGAAAAATTCACGGAATCACCTGCGGGATATTATGATGCGGTGCTCATGGACGTGCGGATGCCGGAGATGGACGGTCTGGCGGCAGCGGCGGCGATCCGTGAGCTCGGCAGAGCTGACGCCAAAACCGTTCCGATCATCGCCATGACAGCCAATGCCTTTGACGAGGACGTACAGCGCTCGCTCCAGGTCGGCATGAATGCGCATCTTTCCAAGCCTGTGGAGCCGGAGCGGCTCTGCCGGACACTGGAGGAACTGATCTGGGAAGCAGAGCAGAACCGGTGAAAGGAGATGACAGAATATGAAGAACCTTTCAGATAAGACAGCAGCAAAGCCGTATCTTTCAAAGCTGGATGTCTGGGCGATGGCATTCGGCTGCATGGTCGGATGGGGCGCGTTTGTCATGCCCGGCACGACGTTCCTGCCTGTCGCAGGCCCCGCAGGCACGATCATCGCAATGGCGATCGGCACACTGATTATGCTGGTAATCGGCTTTAACTTCGCCTTTCTGATGCAGCGGAGCCCCGGACCGGGCGGCGTTTATTCCTACACGAAAGAGGTCTTCGGGCGCGACCATGCTTTCATCAGCTCATGGTTTCTCTGTCTTTCCTATCTCACAATCGTTTTTCTGAACGGTACGGCGATGTTTGTCGTGCTGCGCACCATACTCGGCGATTCCGTCCAGACGGGCATTGCCTACACGGTTTCCGGCAACCGGATCGACATCGGGGAGATTCTCGTGTCCGTCAGCGCGCTGGCAGGCATCGGTCTGCTGTTCATATTTGCCCGGCGGATTCTGCACAATATTCACACGGTACTCGCCGTCATCATGGTAATCGGGATTTTTATCACAGCGCTGCTCTGCATCCCGCACGCCGTTTCCGCACATGCGCTCGGCGATTTCGGCACGCAGAACATCTCCCCCCTCTACGGCATATACAGCATCGTCTTTCTGGCGCCCTGGGCATTTGTCGGCTTTGACGTGACCGCCTTTGATACTGTCAACTTCCGGTTTCACGTCGGAAAGACCCGGCGCATTCTGTTCATTGCGATCATTGTTGCCGCACTTGCCTACACATCCATGGCGATTGTCGGCGTTTCCTCCGTTCCGGACGGCTATGCGAGCTGGCAGGACTATATTTCCTCGCTCGGGCAGCTGTCCTACACAGAGGCCGTCCCGACCTTTTATGCCGCGCGCACGATCATGGGACAGCCCGGGCTGGTTCTGATCGGCATTACGGCACTGGCAGGCGTTCTCACCGGCATCATCGGCGGGTACCGCGCCACGATCCGTGTGCTGTCAGCCATGGCAGAGGACAGAATCCTGACCGATCTGTTTTCCAAGACGGCATACAGCACGCTGTTCATCATGATCTTTTCGATCACGCTGGCGCTCTTCGGAAGAAACACGCTGAGCTGGTTCGTCGATCTGACCTCATTCGGCGCGATTGTCGGCTTCGGCTATACCTCAGCGGCTGCCTGTAAAATCGCAAGAAAAGAGAACATCCGGAAGGTGCAGCTCACCGGGTTTGCCGGCACTGCGGTTTCCGTCGTTTTCGTGATCGTGCAGCTTGTTCCAAGACTGACTGCGATGGAGGCAATGGGCAGCGAGGCGTTTCTGCTGCTCTCATTCTGGTGCCTGCTCGGATTCGTTTTTTACTGGCGGACGATCACGCGCAGCACGATCATCGAAT
>JAFZBC010000388.1:0-2317 GCA_017561965.1 Oscillospiraceae bacterium | reverse complement strand
GCATAGGCGTCGTCCGGCAGCCCGCAGAGCATATTGACGTCCAGCTCATCCAGCGAACCGGTTTCATAGCGTTCGATGTTGTATTCCGCGATCCGCACTGCCGGACGGGAATAGTGCAGCATACCGAACATGACCGCTGCGCAGGCAGTCACGATCGCTGCGGACGGCAGCCTTCTGACAAACTGCTTCACGAGCAGTATCAGAAAAGCAATGCCCAGCATCACAGCAAGCCATGAGGCATAGATCCGCCGTTCGCTCAGACCGCGCACTCTGATATAGACCGTCATCTGCGCAAGCACTGTCACAGCGATGAATGCTGTATACAGGCAGAGCGCAGCGGCAATCCTTTTCAGCCGCTTCGGGCGCGGTGTGCTGCCGTGTCTGATGCTCCGGTTCAGCAGGAGAATGATCACAAAGTTGATGACTGCGAGCGCGCACAGCTCAAAGAAGCCGCATCGTGCATACCATGTGTATTCGAGCCGGTTGAGCGGCTCCGTCCCGAGTGTCGCTCTTGTTGCAAGGCGGAACGCATCTGCCTGACAGACTGCATAGAGTACATACATGACGGCGATCGGGATGAACGGATGTGTTTTCTGTTTGGCGGCGTAAACGGCTGCGGTTCCCATGAGCACGAAAGCAAAGGGGAACCCGGCGATGAACAGAAAGCACAGGTCGTCGAGGGCCGCATTGCCCAGCATAAGATCCGGCTGAATCTTAGAGATCAGATAACAGACGCCGGTCAGCGGAAGATACATGAGGAATGCCGTCACAGTCCGGCTGATCCGGGCGCTTTTGTCCGGTGTCCGCAGCAGCAGGATGTTCAGATACAGTATGGCGGCTGCGCCTCCGAACAGGGTGAGCAGACTTTCAGTCCAGCTTGCAGCGAAGATGAGAGCGGTGATTACCATAATCGCCATGGTACATGCGGTACAGACGGTGCCGCGCAGGAAATCTGCTGCCATTTGTTTCAGTTTCATGATGTTGTCACTCCGTTTCCGTGTTGGTATGCATTTGCTGGATCAGGATCTGTGCAGGCAGATTCCAGCTGTGATCCTTCTGTATTCTGTAACGGCCGGTGCGGTTTTCCGCCTTTTTCAGGAAATATTCCCACTGACCGGCACGCTTCAGGGTGTCCGGATGCTTTGCCATGACGGTGTAGGCATCTTCGGAGAGTTCGCAGAGCATCTGCACATCCAGCTCTTTGAGCGTCCCGTTTTCGTATCTTGCGATGTTGTATTCCGCGATCCGTGTTTCCGGCTTTGCGAAACAGAGCAGGCCGAACAGCACGGTGAAGGCAACGCTCAGGATTGCGGCGGTCGGGAGCTTCCGGACGAACTGCCGGAGCATCAGTACAAAGAACACCACGGCCAGCAGGACCATGAACCATGCGGTATAGAGCCGCAGTGCGGTCAGTCCGTAGGCTTTGATATAGAGCAGCATTTTTGCAAGCGCCGTCGCGATGATGAACAGTGTGAACAGGCAGAGCACGACCGCATAGCCGGTCAGCAGCTTCGGGCGCGTGCTGCCGCCCTTTTTCGCACAGCCGGTCAGCACGAGAATGACGATCAGATTGATGACCGCGATCGCGCAGAGCTCAAAGAAGCCGCGGCGTGCATATTCCGAATAGATCATATCAGAGGGCAGCTTTCCCGCGAATGCGGAGAGGAAGTAGCTTGTCTGGGAGATCACATAGGCCAGATACAGCAGGCAGATCGGCGTGACACCGGCGTACAGTCCCGCATTCGGGATTTTGCGCGTCCGGCCGAGCAGATCCTCGTAGAAGGATTCTGACGGCATCGGATACGGGCGCTTTTTCCGCTGCACGGCGCTGTACAGCACGGCGAACAGGCAGATGCCCGCGGGAATGCCGAATGCCAGCTCCGTGATCGAGCGCACCATATTTTCAGAAACTATATCGGTCATGCTGCGGAGCATATTCTGGATGCCGGAATCGGCTTTTGCCAGCAGCGCCGCGACGACCGCAGTCAGCGGTACGGTGATGAGCAGCCCGAGCAGGATATTCTTGACGTTGCTTGCAGAGGGCGATTTCCGGACGGAATACGAGATGGCCTGCGGTCCTGCTCCGATATTGCGGCCGGGTTCACGTAATGCGGATTCAGCCAGATCAAACGGCAGGAACCGTGTGACAAAGCCCGTTCCGGCTGCGGCGGCATGTGTCCGCCAGATGAACAGCGCCGTCACAAAGAGGAAGCAGAGGCCGTGGAGCAGCGGGCTCGCGGTGATCGAAAACACGGTGCTGAATGCGCAGAGGAGTACACCGAGGATCCGGTGCGGGAGCGTGATTTTGCATCCGGCT
>JAFZBC010000387.1:0-3526 GCA_017561965.1 Oscillospiraceae bacterium | reverse complement strand
GACTGCTCTTTGCAAAGGGCGTGGACCGCATCTGGCTGATTTCGATCATAGGCGGGATCCTCGCACTGCTGACGCACCGGAAACGGCATAAGCGCAGAAAGCTGAAACGCAATCTTGCAAGGATCCGGCGGATGTTCTGACCTCTCAGGGGAACAGGATGCGGAACCTGTAAGATGCATCAATACCGAAAGGAGTACCACCATGCTTCAGATCACGGATTTCCGGCACGGTGACCACTGCTGGGAGGATTATTATACCGCCGGTACGCTCTGGGGACAGGCGCTTCGGCATGACATTTCTGTTTCCTTTGCGGATGCGCTCGGCAAGGGCGAGGAAACGCTCGCGGCAGCGCTGCCCGCGATCAACAGCAAGATCGCCTTTATTGAGGAGAACAGCGCAGCGATCAAAGAATCTGCCGCGTATCTGCACGAGCTTGCGGAGGAATGGCTCTATGAACTGGTCGAGAACGAAGATGACACGGAGGTCGAACTGGAGGACGGCAGCACCGTTTCGACTACGGTGACACCGGAACGCTTTATGGAAAGCCTGTTTCCTGTTGCGATGAGCTTCAAGTTCAAAGAAAACCTGCTCTGCTGTCAGGCTTATCTTGAACTGCTTTGTGAGCCCGACTGGTTTGCGGGACACCGCATTCATATCAAGATCAACGAGGAAAACGGGATCGAATGCGAGGGGATCTGACGGCTGCAAACCGACAGGATATTCCGTCTGCTGATCCGTTTCATCAGGCAAAATCCGAATAAAGGAGGCTGGTTTCCTTGGAGACCATACGCATACGCAATGTCCGCGCAGTTGACAGCCTGCGGGACGCAGTCTGCGATATTCTGATCCGGGACGGCAGGATCGCCGAAATCGGAGAGAATATCGCAGCAGGGACAGACCGCGAAATCGACGGCACGGGGCTGATTGCAATGCCCGGCCTGTTTGATATGCATGTGCATTTCCGCGACCCCGGACAGACGCAGAAAGAGGACGTCCATACCGGCTCTGCGGCGGCACTGGCAGGCGGCGTGACCGGCGTGCTCTGTATGCCGAACACCACACCGCCGATGGATAACCCGGAGCAGGTGCGCGATTTTCTGCGCCGCGCAAAGGATACCGGCGTGGACGTGCATCAGGCGGGAACGCTGACCGTCGGGCTCAAAGGCGAACGCCTTGCCGATTACGAAGCACTGAAGGCTGCGGGTGTCACGGCGCTGTCTGATGACGGCAGACCTGTCCCGACCGCAGCGCTCATGGAGGCCGCGCTCATCAAGGCGAAGGCGGCCGGACTGCCGGTTGTTTCGCACTGTGAGGATCTGGCGATCATCAACGGCGGCATCATCAACAAGGGCGCTGTTTCCGAGGCGCTGGGCGTCAGGGGCATGGACCGCCGCTCCGAGGATTCCGTCACGGAGCGTGATTTGCAGCTTGCCCTGAAAACCGGCGCGCAGCTGCATATCTGCCATGTTTCCACAATCGGCAGCACGGATGCCGTACGAAAGGCCAAGGCCGCAGGGGGCAATGTTTCCTGCGAAACCGCCCCGCATTACTTCATGCTGACCGACGAGCTGCTCCTCAGCCGCGATGCCGATTACCGCATGAACCCGCCACTCCGCACGCCGGAGGACGTTGCAGCGATCAAGGCGGGCATTCTGGACGGCACGATCGACTGCATCATCACCGACCACGCACCGCATACCGCGGAGGATAAGGCCGACTTTGAAAAAGCGCCGAACGGCGTTGTCGGGCTGGAAACCTCTCTCGCCGCGACGCTGACGACGTTTTATCACACCGGTCTGCTCACATTGCAGGACATTGTCCGGCTGATGTGCGACAATCCGCGCAGACTGCTGCATCTGCCCGCAAGAACGCTCTCCGCAGGCGCAGACGCAGACCTCATTCTTGTCGATCCGGAACGCAGATGGACGGTTGATCCGGAGAAGCTGCATTCCAGATCGCACAACACCGTATTCAAGGGCATGACGCTGACCGGAAAGGTTCTGATGACGATGACCGGCGGCATCGTGCGCTACGAAGCAGATACCTGATACCGAAAGGAGATGCCGCATATGCCGGTCAGAAAAACACCGTTATTCCCGCTGTTCCCGCCGCCGCCGAAGCCGCGCCGCAAGCGCAGACAGACCCCGACGGAAAAGCTCAAGCGGAAGTTTGCAAAGGTCACGGGCATCCCGACGACCGCTTCCGGCCGGAAGAAGAAGGCCGAGCGTATGATCTGTGATTTCCTGATCGACAAGCTCGATCACTTTGACAAGAAATAACCCGCAGAACAAGCCGCACAGCATCCGGATGCGCCCTGAAAGCAGGGACGCAGCGCTCTGTGCGCCTTCTGAACGAAACTGATACTTGATAAAGGAGCGTTGACTCATGAAAGAACTGTTACAGCTTTTGAAGCAGAATGCAAGACTCTCGAATGCAGAGCTGGCCGCGATGCTCGGCAGAACCGAGGACGCGGTCGCAAAGCAGATTGCGGATCTGGAAGAATCCGGCGTCATCCGCGGATACAGCGTGATTGTGGACGAGGAGCTGGCCGATAAGGACGAGGTTTCGGCATATATCGAGCTGAAGGTCACCCCGCAGCCGGACTGCGGCTTTGACGAACTCGCACGGATCATCTCCGGCTTTGATTCGGTCGAATCCGTCACGCTGATGTCCGGCGGCTATGACCTCGGCATCACGATCACCGGCACCGGCCTGCGGGATATCGCGGGCTTTGTGGCACAGCGCCTTGCGACACTGAGCGGCGTGCTCTCGACCAGAACGCATTTTGTGCTGAAACGCTATAAAGAAAAGGGCATCCTCATTCAGGATGAGGACAGCGATGAAAGAGGTGTATATCTGTGAATTACGAACAGCTGATGTCACAGCGGGCACAGGCGATTGCCCCCTCTCCGATCCGCCGCTTCTTTGATCTGGCGGAGAGCATGGAGGGCGTGATCTCGCTGGGCGTCGGAGAACCGGATTTCCGTACGCCGTGGACGATCCGCGCTGCGGCCATTGCGACGCTGGAACGGCAGGCGATTTTCTACGGCGCAAATTCCGGCCTGCTGGAGCTTCGCAGGGAGATCTCGCATTTCATGGAGCGCAAATATAAGCTCAGCTACTGCCCTGAAAACGAGCTGCTCGTCACGATTGGCGGCTCCGAGGCGGTCGATCTGACGTTCCGCACGCTGATCAATCCCGGCGACGAGGTGCTGATTACGGAGCCCTGCTTTGTCTGCTATGCGCCGCTGGTTTCCATGGCGGACGGCGTGCCGGTTTCTCTGCCGACAAAGGAGGAAAACGAGTTCCGCCTGACCGCAGAGGAACTGAAAGCGAAAATCACCCCGAAAACCAAGCTGCTGATGCTCTCCTATCCGAACAACCCGACCGGCGGCATCATGCGGCGCGAGGACTACGAGGCCATTGCAGAGGTACTGCGCGGCACGGATATTTTTGTGCTGTCCGATGAGATCTACTCTGAGATGACCTACGGTACGAAGCATGTTTCCATCGCGGAGCTGGACGG
>JAFZBC010000386.1:0-2471 GCA_017561965.1 Oscillospiraceae bacterium | reverse complement strand
TGCACCGGGTTGATCTTGTTGGTGGTCGGCTGATCCGCTTCGGATTCCCCGCCTTCTTCGCCCTCGGCGCCCTCACCCTCGGAGGCTTCCTCGGCGGGCGCTTCGGATTCCTGTGTTTCCGGCGTCTGCTCAGGCTCCTGCCCCGGCGTTTCGTTTTCCGCTTCGGAATCCGAAACCTCTGCGCCGGGTGCGGGCTTGACGAACACATCCTTATCCGGATGCAGATTGCGCGAAAGCAGGTATGCGCCGAAGCAGATGATCAGGCTCAGGATCCAGATCAGGATCAGTCTGCTGAACCGGAAGCGCATCACCGGGCCGCGGCGCTGCTTCTTGTGGCGGACTTTTCTTCGCTTGGAGCGCGTAAGCGGTTTTTTTCTGTAACTTGAATTTCTTCCGCTGGGCATGTCGTTTCTCCTTCCTGTTTATACAAGACTACCTTATATTATAACGGATTCCGCAGGATTTTGCAAGTGCTTTTCGAGAATTTCTGCGCAAAAAGCCCGGAAATTTCATAAATATGTCCCTTTTCGGCATCTGTCTGCCGGAAAGGGACAAGTGTGTTACAGCTCCGGAATATGAATATCGGCATACTGTGCTTTGATTTCGGTGCTTTTGCCGCAGGAGAGGCGTCCCTCCGGACATACGCCGCTGACATAGCAGCTCGGGCCGAAGCAGCGGAACACGGTCGGGCACTGCTTCCGCAGCTGCCGCAGCAGTTCCACCGCACAGCCGCGGATCTCCCACTGGGCGCGGGTGCAGGTACGCAGCTTCATGAAGTGCAGCAGTTCTCTGCCGTTCATATCGCAGATGACATTGACCTGATTGCCCGCGAGCGCATAATACTGCACGGCCTCCGCAGGCAGCCCGGCCTTCAGCATTTTCTTGAGCGCCTTTGCGTGGTCGGCAAAGGTCTGCATGTACAGCACAAGCGCCTTTTCGTCGGCACGGACGGTCGGCGGCAGCACATAGGTCTGCGTGCGCACGGCCTGCGACACATGCGGGACAAGCACAGTCTGGACGCGGTGCCGGACAAGATGCGTCACGGCGGCCAGCGACAGGTTCCGGATCTCAAACTGCGCATGGATCAGCTCCAGCTCACGCGGGCGCTCTCCGCCGATCAGATCGGTATACTCGTAATAGCCGTCCGGATCGCTGCTCAGCATCCAGTTGGCGTTCTGCGCCTCCGTCAGCAGATTGGCAGCGTCCTCGCCGTCCGGTACGCTCCGCAGGATTGTTTCTGCCGCGGCAGCCTCCGGCGCGGGAACTTTCCCGAACTTTTCCTCCGGCTGATAGCGGCCGGCATTTTCCGCGCTGCCGGTGTGATAGCGCTTTTCGGTCAGCTCGGGCAGGTTCGGGAAATATGCACGGATCTGCTCCTTCAGCGATTCGCCGAGCGCCTTCAGCTCCGGATAATACGAGCCGCGGCCTGTACACATGACCGTGATCATATAGAGCAGCTCGCGCGCGTTCATGGTGCAGTAGAAGTTGCTGCGGAAGCAGTAGGGCAGCACGTAGCGCGCATCCTCCTTCGGGATGCCGTACTCCAGCAGCTTTGCGTAGGCATCAAACAGCGACTGCATCTGCTTTCTGTAATCCGGAACGAGCTTTTCCGGCATCGGCGGAATGTAGAAACCGGCATCGGTATAATCCACGTATCTGCGTGATTTGACTGTGTAAGAGCCCAGACGGAACTCAATGACGAACTCCTCCGTGCAGACGGAAACATTGTCAAAGGCAACCGTAAAGAACTGATGCTCCAGCGTGGAGGTGTGCCCCGAGCCGACGACCTTTTCAATCAGTGCGGCATTGTTTTCCTTTTCCCGCGATTTTTCGTAGATTTCCAGCGCAGAGCCCTGCGTGGTCGAAATCCTGGCCGCGGATGCGACAACGGTGTCGCCCGCAGTCGAGGATGCAATGATGGTTGCGGATGCCTGATTCAATGCAATCGCTCCTCTCAGCTCGGAATTTGATATTATTGTAACACGAATCGCAGGGGTTGTCAACCCGCTGGAATCACTCGATGGTTTCGACCTTGAGCAGGTTGGTCGTGCCGGAGATGCCCAGCGGGACGCCCGCCGTAATGACGACCAGATCGCCCGGCTCGGTATAGCCCGCTTTGCACGCGGCTTCAACTGCGTGCCGGAACAGCGCGTCTGTGCTGTTCTCCTCGTTGATGACAAGCGGATGCACGCCCCAGGACATGTTCATCTGCCGCTGCACCATCGGCTCGGTCGTGCAGGAGATGATCGGGAACATCGGGCGGTACTTGGAAATCAGCCGCGCAGTTTCGCCGCCCTTGGTGACCGTGATGATCGCAGATGCGTCCAGATCGTGCGAGGTCGTCACCGTTGCATGCGCAATCGCGTCGGCAATGGTCGCCTTTTCGTTCATGCGCGCAAGGAATTCGCTTTTGTAGTCGATGCTGCTCTCCGTCGTCAGGGCGATGCGCGCCATCGTCTGCACCGTTTCGA
>JAFZBC010000385.1:0-1555 GCA_017561965.1 Oscillospiraceae bacterium | reverse complement strand
TTGTTCTGCTCCGGGCTCTGCGGGATCGCAGCCAGACATGCGGATTCCGCGATGGTCAGCTCCTCGGTGTGCTTGCCGAAATACTTTCGTGCGGCCATTTCGATGCCGTTCGCTGCACCGCCGAAGCCGATGTAGTTCAGGTAAGCCTCCAGGATCTCGTCCTTGGAATAGTCCTTTTCCAGACGCATCGCACGCTTGATCTCACGGATCTTACGTTGCGGGCTCTTGTCGTTATCCTGCGTGATGTTCTTGACCAGCTGCTGCGTGATCGTGGAACCGCCCTGCTCGGAATTCCAGAAGTGCAGCACCATATTTGCAAAGGATGCAGCGGTACGCTTGAAGTCCACGCCCTCATGCGAATAGAAGCGCTCATCCTCGGCGCAGACAAAGGCGTCGCGCGTATACTGCGGCACCTTGTCCAGCGTAATCGGAATACGCTGGAGCTCGGCCTGCACGCTGTACGTCACAACCCAGTCATCCAGACTCTTGTCCCATTCATAGACATTCGTCTGGTAGCTGGTCGCCAGCTCGCCGATACTGACCTTCTGCGTATCGTCCATGTAATTCGTAATGTAGATCGCCGCGGCAATCGCACAGATGGTACCGGTGACCGCGAACAGCAGGAAGAACGACAGGAACGTGGTCAGGATGACCGTACCCGTGCCGCTCAGGAACCGCAGAATCAGCGGCTTGCGTTGAACCTTCTTCTTATGGCTCTTGCCGGAGCTGCCCTTCCGCCTGGAAGAAGGACGACGGTTTGCTTCACTCATGAACAAATCTCCTTTCGGATACGGCAGCTTCGGTGCTGCCGCCGATACATCCCGCACCGCCCGCCGGAGCGTTCCGGCACGATGCGCGAAAACCAATAATCGTACATGCTATATTATAGCACAAAAAACGCCGCATGTTAAGCACTTTCATAATTTTTTCATATTTTTTTATTGCTTTCCGAATAAATCCGGAAAAAATACAGCATAATGACGATAGATCCGTAAGAAATCACGAAAGGACGGCGAACGATATGACCGGATACAGAGCAATCTGGGCGGGAACAGCAGCGATCGTTGCGATCGCAACAGCAATATTCGCAGGGCTGCGCAGTCTGCCGGAGCTGATCACGCCGATAGAAGCCCCGCAGCAGCAGATTCACGCGGCGGCAGATCCCGGCGCCCTGCGGGAGGCGGCAGAGGCCGCTGCAAAGAACGCGGAGGATACGGCGTACCTGATCAAGCTGGACGGGAGCCTGCTGCGTATTTTCAGGGAGGGAAGCCGGACACCGGAGGCGGAATACGAGCTGCCCGCGGGCTGGCTGCCGGACTATGACCGCATACTGCTGGAATACGGGATGCGCGTGAACAATGCGCAGGAGCTCCGGCAGGTACTGGAGGATTATATCTCATGAAGCGGCTGCGACATGAGGCCTGCCGCCGACTCCGGCCGTACCGCCGCAGTGCAGCCGTACTCGGCGCGGGACGGTATCTGACCGCGGCGCTCTGCCTGATTGCTGGGCAGCTGACTTCGCAGGCCGTGCGGGAAATCCCTGCACTGCGTCCGT
>JAFZBC010000048.1:0-1904 GCA_017561965.1 Oscillospiraceae bacterium | reverse complement strand
ATCCTTGTGCGGATCTGCGGAATACAGTCCCTCAATATCACTCATCAGCACGAGCGTATCCGCATGGACAAGGCCCGCCACGATCGCCGCCAGCGAATCGTTTTCGCCGATCTCCAGCTCCAGCTCGTCGATTGCGACCGTGTCGTTCTCGTTGACGATCGGGATGACGCCGAGCTCCAGCAGCCGCTCCATGCAGTTGCCCGCATTGACGCCGCCGTTGGAATTCAGGATGGCCTTTGTCAGCAGCACCTGTGCGACATTGACGCTGTAATTGCCGAACTGCCGGTCATAGAGATACATCAGCTCGCACTGACCGACTGCGGCACAGGCCTGCTTGGTCGGGGTATCGGTCGGGCGTTCGCGCAGGCCGAGCTGACCGACGCCGAGTCCGACTGCACCGGATGAAACAAGGATCAGCTGCTTTCCCGCGTTGGAAAGATCCGCAAGCACGCGCACGAGATTATGGAACCGACGCAGGTTCATCCTGCCGGTGCGGTGCGTGAGCGTTGAGGTGCCGACCTTGACAACAATGCGCTTGCTCTCCGAGAGCGGGCGCAGGGTATTATGCGTTTCCAAAAAAATACTTCCTTTCATCGGCGGGTATGTTCCGCCAAGTGCCGTTTATTCTGTCCGGGCGGCTGTGACGCCGTTCACCACATGCTGCGGGTTTCCGCCGAGCCAGCCGCGGAGATTGTCCTCGGTAATATCGAGCAGGCGCTTTCTGGTATCGAGCGGCGTCCAGCCGATATGCGGCGTGATCGTGCAGTTTTTCGCATTTTTCAGCGGGGTATCCGCGTTCATCGGCTCAGTCCGGAGCACGTCGAGATACGCCGCTGCGAGCATGTCGTGATTGAGCGCATCCGCAAGATCCTGCTCGACGACCGTGCCGCCGCGCGAGGTATTGATCAGAATTGCGGACTCCTTCATCAGCGCCAGCGAGCGCTTGCAGATCAGTCCCTCTGTCTGCTCCGTGAGCGGGCAGTGCAGCGTCAGCACGTCAGCGCGGCGGAACACCTCCTCCGCGGTCACGACCGGATACGGGCAGTTTTCCGGCAGCGTTCTGGTCGCGATCAGCACGGACATGCCGAGCGCATCCGCGATTTTCGCAACCTGTTTGCCGATATTGCCGTACCCGATGATGCCGAGCGTCTTGCCGCGCAGCTCTCCGGTCGGGTACGGGAAGTAGGAGAAGGTCGGGGATTTTTCCCAGCCGCCGAGCCGCACCTCCATGGCATAGAGCGCGACACGCTGGAAATAGTCAAAGATGTACGCAAACACGAGCTGCGCGACCGCGTCCGTGGAATAGCTGCCTGCATTGCAGACCGGAATGCCCCTTGCCGCGGCGGCCGCCGTATCGACATTGTTATAGCCGGTTGCGAGAATGCCGATGTACTTGACATTCGGGCAGGCGTCCAGCACCTCTTTCGTGATGAGCACCTTGTTGCAGATGACCACATCCGCATCCCCGATATGTTCAGCGGTTTCCTCCGGCTTGGTCTGCGGATAGATGTCCACATGTGCAGCCAGCGAGGCGAAGCGGCGGGCATTCAGTTCATCGCGGTGAAAGGCCATCGTGTCCCAGTCGAGAATAACGATTCGATCCGCGCGCATAATCAGCCCTCCGCACCGGTTGCTGCCTGCTTCAGCTTCTCCGCCTTTTTGTCACGGCTGTTCTGAACAATGCTCAGGATGAATGCAAGCAGCAGCAGCGCAGCCTCTGCAATGCCGACGCCGTAGAACACCGTTGTGTTTTCCGGTGCAACATAGACGACCAGCGAAAGCGGCACGGCAATCGCAAGAATCAGCTGATAGATCCGCTTGGTGCGGATGAATTGCAGCAGAAAGAAAACGGTTGCAACCGCACAGAAAATGATGTGCTTTTCCATTGTGATCGGGAACAGGGT
>JAFZBC010000384.1:0-10744 GCA_017561965.1 Oscillospiraceae bacterium | reverse complement strand
TGCGCGCAGCTTCCGGAATGCAAGAAGGATATGCTGCACGAGGGACTGGATCTGGTCTGGGGCGGGGAGTATCTCTCTGCTGAGGGCACGACGCTCGGCGGCGACGACGGCATTGCGGTCGCATATGCATTTGCGCTGCTGGAATCGGATTCGATTCCGCATCCGCCGCTGACCGTGATCCTGACCGCAGACGAGGAAACCGGTATGGACGGCGCAACCGGGCTCTCTCCGGAGCAGCTCGACGGCGTGTATCTCATCAACATTGACTCGGAGGAGGAGGGCGTGTTCACGGTCGGATGTGCAGGCGGCGTGCGGTCGCATCTGCGGTTCCCCGTGCTCATGCAGCCGGCAGCCGGAACGGCGCTGACGGTTTCGCTCTCCGGACTGACGGGCGGGCATTCCGGTGCGGAGATCCATAAGCCGCTGCTCAATGCGAACGCCGCGGTGCTCCGGCTGCTCTCCGGCATTCAGAATCCGATCCGTCTTGCTGCGTTCTGCGGCGGTGTCCGGGACAATGTGATCCCGACGGAGTGCGCTGCGCAGCTGTATACAGAGGAACCGGATCTGGTGCAGGCATCTCTTTCCGCAGGACTGGCTGCGCTGAAAGAGGAATATCCCGGCGAAACAGGCATTCGTCTGGAGATCACCGGAGAGGAGGCGAGCGGGCAGGCGCTCTCCGCGGTCAATACGCAGACGCTGCTGTATACGCTGAACCGTCTGCCGAACGGCGTGCAGGAGATGAATGAACAGCTCAATATGCCGGAAACCTCGCTGAATCTCGGCATTTTTGCGCTGGAGGACGATGCGATGCAGGTCGATGCGCTGATCCGCAGCGGCGTCAATGCCAAAAAGCGGGCGCTTGCCGATACACTCCGTCAGATCGCGGAGCAGGCAGGCGGAAGCTGCTCGGAATCCGGGGACTATCCCGCATGGGAATACCGCCCCGGCACTGCACTGGAGGAAACTGCCGTCCGCGTATTTGCGGAGCAGTACGGCAGCGAACCGCAGATTGTGACGATTCACGCGGGACTGGAATGCGGCATCTTATCGGACAAGGCGCCGCAGCTGGCCTGCATTTCGATCGGCCCGGATATCCTGGACATCCACACCCCGCGGGAGCGGCTTTCGATTCCCTCTGTGCAGCGGACATGGGAGTTCCTCCGCGCACTGCTTGCCGCACTGTAAAGGAGGCTTTCTATGCGCTTTCTGCATCTCGCCGATCTGCATATCGGCAAAGCGCTTCATAAGCAGAATCTGCTGGAGGATCAGCGCTATATTTTGCAGCAGATTCTGGAAATTGCCCGCACACATCAGATCGACGCGGTTTTGATCGCGGGCGATGTATATCAGCGCAATGCGCCCTCGGCGGACGCGATGACGCTGTTCAGTGATTTTCTGTCCGCAATCGCGGAGATGCATCTTCCATGCTATCTGATCAGCGGAAACCATGATTCCGCGGAACGCGTCGCGTATCTGTCAGAGATCGCGGCGCGCTCCGGGATCCGCATTGCGGATGCAGGTGCGCCGGGTGTCCGGTCATACGAAACGGAGGATGCCTACGGAAAGCTGACGGTTCATCTGATGCCGTTCACGGCGCCGCTTCCGGTGCGGCAGCAGTATCCGGAGGAGGCGGAGCAGATCCGTTCCTACGATGACGCGATCCGCGTGCTGCTCTCGCATCATCCGGTTCCGGACGACGGCGGACGGCATATCATGGTCGCGCATCAGTTCCTGACGGGCGGTGCGGTCTGCGATTCCGAGGAGCTTGCGATCGGCGGGCTGGACAACATCTCCGCCGATTTGTTCGACGGCTACGATTATGTTGCGCTCGGGCATCTGCACGGGCCGCAGCAGGTTTCCCGCCCGACGATCCGGTATGCGGGTTCGCCGCTGAAATATTCGTTTTCCGAGGTACATCAGCACAAATCCGTGACGATCGCAGATGTACGTGAAAAGGGCAATGTGGTCATAGAAACCGTTCCGCTGGCGCCGCTGCATGAGATGCAGGAGCTGACCGGCTCGCTGGATAAGCTGATGCAGCATGAACAGACGGAGGATTATATCCATGTGATTCTGACGGACGGCAATCCGCCTGCGGATGCGGTCAGAATGCTGCGGACGGTGTTCCCGAACCTGCTGCAAATGACCGTGCAGAACACGCGCATCCGCACGGATTTTACGCCGGGTGAGCAGACACTTCCGGAGCGGACGGATTTTGCATCCATGCTTTCGGATTTTTATGCGGCACAGAATCAGGGTGCGGCACCGACGGAGAAGCAGATGGAGATCGTCCGGGAACTGCTGGAAAAGCTGGACAAGGAGGCGGGTGCGCT
Source organism: Oscillospiraceae bacterium (assembly GCA_017561965.1). Taxonomy (GTDB): domain Bacteria; phylum Bacillota; class Clostridia; order Oscillospirales; family Ruminococcaceae; genus Firm-04. The sequence continues at coordinate 8,411 of JAFZBC010000384.1, read as the reverse complement.
GTGAAACCGAGAAAACTGACGATGCAGGCGTTCGGCCCGTATGCCGGAACAACGGTCGTGGATTTCACGCAGCTTGATAGCGACGGGCTGTTCCTGATTGCGGGCGACACGGGCGCAGGAAAGACGACGATCTTCGATGCGATTTCCTTTGCACTTTACGGGGAGGCCAGCGGCGGAAACGAACGCCGCGCTGCCAGGAGCTTCCGCTCGGATTATGCCGATCCGGCGAGCGAAACGACGGTCGAGCTGGAGTTTTCCCACCGCGGCGCGGTTTATACCGTCGGACGCGTGCCGGAGCATGAGCGCAGAAAGCTCCGCGGCGAAGGCTTTGCGAAGGTCAAGGCATCCGCGTTCCTGAAAATGCCCGACGGCAGAGTGTTTGACTCGATTCCGGAGGTTAATGCCGCCGTGCAGGGGCTGCTCGGTCTGGACAGAGAGCAGTTTGCGCAGACCGTCATGATTGCGCAGGGCGATTTCCTGAAAATCCTGAATGCGAAATCATCGGACCGGCGCGCGCTGTTTCAGAAGCTCTTTTCCACGGTGCGCTATGCGCGGTTTCAGGAGCTCCTGCGGGATGCCTGCAATGAGTCCGGACAGAAGCTGGATCAGAACGCGCAGCAGATCATGTACGCCGCCGCGGATATTTCCGGCGCGGAGGATCCCGATGCGGAGAGCATATTCGGCATGCTGAAAAGCGATCCTGTGTATGCAGGGCAGGCGATCCCGCTGCTGGAATCGCTCTGTGCCAGACAGGAGGAACTGCTCCGGCTCCGGCGCGGCGCTACCGAAAAGATGGAATCCGCGCTTCTGGAAAAAACAGCCGCAGCGGAGCAGGCACTGCATCAGAACGATCTGCTCCGCAAGCTGCAGATGACGGAGCAGTCGCTTGCGGAGCTGCTGACACAGAAGGACGAAACGGAGCAGCTCCAGCAGGAGCTCGATGCCGCAGAGCAGGCCGCCGCGGTCAATCAGCATTATACGGTGATGCAGTCTGCCGAAAAGCAGGAGAACGAGGCGAAATCCGCCGCAGAGGCACGCATTGCGGAGCTTCCGGCGCTGGAAGCTGCATATGCAGAGGCAGAAACGGCATATGCCGCCGCAGAAAAGGCCGCCGCAGATATTTTTGTGCTCAATGAAAAAAAGCAGAAGGCGGAGCGTGCGCTCGATCTGCTGAAAAAGCGGCGTCTTGCAGCAGATCTGCATGAGAAGGCGGTCGTGCAGATGACCGGCTGTGCAGCGGAACTGGAACAGGCATCCGCGCTGCACAAAAAGGTGCTTCAGGCTTATCGTGCAGGACTGGCCGGGACACTCGCGGAACAGCTGGAGGACGGGAAAGCCTGTCCGGTCTGTGGTTCCTGTACGCATCCGGATCCGGCGGAAAAGCCAGCGCATACACCGACCGATGCCGACGCAGACCGTGCGGCAAAGGCAGTCAATGAAGCGATTGCGCGCTATGAGCGGCAGAGTCAGACTGTCGCGGAAAAACAGCAGGCACTTGACGCGCTGGCAGAGGAGCTCTCTGCGGTCTGCGGCGATGAGATTCCCGATGAAGCGGAATTGCAGGAAAACTGCACGAAGGCGGCAGCGCTTGCGGAACGGCTTTCCGAAGAACAGCGCAGAACGCAGCTTGTGATGCAGCGCGCCGAACGGGAGCTTGCTTCGAAAAAGGCGGCCGCTGCGGAGGCGGGGACAGCATGGGAGCGCAGCCGTTCGCTGACCTGTGATCTGGCGGGGAAATATGAGGCCGCACTGGCGGGTTCCGATTTCCCGGATGAAGCGGCGTTTCTCTCCGCACTGCGCAGTCCCGAGCAGATGATGCTGCTCAGGAGCCGTCTGCGCACCTACCGCGACCGGCTGCAGCAGCTCAGCGGTCAGCTGGAAAGCTACCGCAGTCAGTCTACGATCACGGAACCGCTGCCGGTTGAAGCGCTCCAGCAGGAGATTGCTGCGCTCCGGAAGGAGAAGGCCGCAGCCGATGCCGCATATCAGGCGGCAGCACGCAGTTTGCAGGGCAATCAGAAGGCACTGCGCACGCTGGTTCCGCTGACAGAACAGCGGAAAGTTCTGTCGGAATACGAAGCGGAGGCCCGCGATCTGTACCGCACGGTCAGCGGGCAGCAGACCGGTCAGATGAAGCTCAGCTTTGAGGCGTATGTGCAGCAGTTCTATTTCAGACGGGTTGCCGATGCAGCGAATCAGCGGCTCTGCTTCCTGACGAACGACAACTATGCGCTCCGGTGCAGAACCGAGGGCGGCTCCCTGCGCGGGCAGACCGGCCTGGATCTGGAGGTCTATGACAGCACGACCGGCGCATGGCGCGAGGTTTCGACGCTGTCCGGCGGCGAATCGTTTCTGGCGTCGCTGGCACTGGCACTCGGGCTTTCGGATGTCGTGCAGCAGCAGAGCGGCGGCATCACGCTGGATGCGATGTTCATTGATGAGGGCTTCGGTTCCCTGGATGAGCAGGCACTGCGGCAGGCGATCCGGATGCTTTCGCGGCTGGCAGACGGCTCGCGGCTGATCGGCGTCATCTCCCATGTGACGGAGCTGAAGGATGCGATTCCCGCGCAGATCCGCATTACAAAGGATTCGAGCGGCAGCCGGATTACGGTCATCGCGTGAGAAACTGGCACCGGTTCGGTACGGAAATCGGAGAAAGTTGTATTTTTTCTGACGAAATAGCAGACAAATACTTGACAAAATAAGGTAATTCATGTAAAATAGTATCAGAATCTTGCAAGTATAGGAGGATTGCAATATGGATCAGAATCGCCCAAAGGGACGTGAGAAGCATGTGACCTCCGGCGGCTCCGGTGTTCACCGCCGCGGTGACGGCCTTGGAACCGGTCCGGTCGGATCGCAGAACGGCTATGCAGGCAGACAGGAGTCCGGCGGCGGCCACGGAAAGCGTGCGGCAGCAGCCGGCGGCGGCGGAACCATTCTGCTTCTGGTGCTTGTATTTTTGATGCTCAAGGGCTGCGGCGGCGGCCTCGGGAACCTCGGCGGGGGCGGCGGCGGAACGGCCGATCTCACCGAGCTGCTCGGCGGTGGCGGCGGCGATCTGCCGTATCATTCCGGGCAGCAGCAGGAGGAGCAGCATGTCGTGCCGGATTCCACACCGGTGGACAATACCGTTGCATCCGGCTCCCGCGATAAGCGCACGAAGATTCTCGGCAACAATCAGGATACCGTCACCGTGATGCTCTATGTCTGCGGAACGGATCTGGAATCCAAGAGCGGCATGGCATCCTCTGACCTCGGGGAGATCGCAAGTGCGACCTACGGCGACAATGTCAATGTGATCGTCTACACCGGCGGCTGCGCAGGCTGGAGGACGCAGGGCATCAGCAGCCAGGTCAACCAGATCTACCGTGTGCGGAATCAGCAGCTTGAGCGTCTGGAAGCGGACATGGGCAATAAGCCGATGACCGATCCGGCGACGCTCTCTGAATTCATCCGCTATTGCAGCAAGAATTTCCCGGCAAACCGCAATGAGCTGATCTTCTGGGATCACGGCGGGGGATCCGTCACCGGTTACGGCTATGACGAGAAGCTGAGAAACGGCGGCTCTATGGATCTGGGCGGTATCAGTCAGGCACTCCGCGACGGCGGCGTGACCTTCGATTTCGTCGGCTTTGACGCCTGCCTGATGGCGACCGCGGAAACCGCGCTGATGCTGAATGATTACGCGGATTATATGGTTGCATCCGAAGAAACTGAGCCGGGCATCGGCTGGTATTATACCAACTGGGTCACCAAGCTCGGTGAGAACACCTCAATGCCGACTGTGGAGATCGGCAAGCTGATCTGCGATGACTTCACCTCTGCATGTGCCAGAAAGTGCCCGGGTCAGCAGACCACGCTCTCTGTCATTGACCTTGCGGAATTTTCCAATACCGTGCCGGACAAGCTCAGCGCGTTTGCGCAGTCTGTCAGCGGCCTGATGGAGAAGAAGGAGTATCAGCAGGTTTCGGATGCCCGCTACGGCACCAGAGAATTTGCGTCCAGCAACCGCATTGACCAGGTCGATCTGACGCATCTGGCGCTGAACATGAAGACGTCTGAGGGCAAGGCGCTTGCAGAAACGCTGCAAAAGGCCGTCAAGTACAACCGCACGTCCTCGAATATGACGAATGCCTACGGCGTTTCGATCTTCTTCCCGTACCGGAATTCCAAGTATGTTGCTCCGGCTTGCAGCACCTATAACCAGATCAACATGAACTCCGCATATACCAAGTGCATCCGGCAGTTTGCCAGCCTCCAGACCAGCGGTCAGATCGCGTCCGGCGGCTCCGGCTCTCCGCTGGAATCGCTGTTCGGTATGGGCGGCAGCAGCGGCGGCGCTGCGGGCGCAGATATGATCGGCTCGCTGCTGAGCGGCTTCCTCTCCTCCGGTATGGCAGGCGGAAAGAGCATTGCCGGGCTGGATTCGTCCAACATCGACTTCATGAACGATCTGCCGATGAGCCAGGACGAGGTTGCGCAGTACATCTCGATGAACCAGCTCCCGAAGGACAGCCTCACCTGGTTTGAGGAGAACGGTCAGTATAAGATGACGCTCTCCAAGGATCAGTGGAAGCTCGTCGAGAAGGTCGATAAAAACGTGTTCTACGATGACGGCTCCGGATATGTCGATCTCGGTCTGGACAATGTCTACGACTTTGACGATAAGGGCAATCTGCTCGCCGATACCGACCGCACATGGCTTGCGATCAACGGTCAGGTGGTTGCATATTACCACATGAACACCGTGACGAACGGCGACGATTACCGTATTGACGGTTATGTTCCGTGCATGCTGAACGGCGAGCGCGCAAAGCTGCTGCTCGTGTTCGATCAGGATCATAAGTACGGCTTCATTTCCGGTGCGGAAACCGATTATCACAACAACGAAACCGAAACCGTCGCAAAGAGCTTTACCGAGCTGACGCCCGGTGACAAGCTGGAGTTTGTCTGCGATTACTATTCCTATGACGGACAGTATCAGGACAGCTACTACCTCGGCGATGAGATGACCGTCACAGATAAGATGGAGATCAGCAATGTCAACGTCGGTGACGGCGCGATCAGCATCATGTATCTGTTCACGGATATTTACAACAACGAAACCTGGTCGGATAAGATCGTCCAGTAACATGAAAACCAAAGCACCCTGCAAAAACAGGGTGCTTTGTTCTGAAAGGAGTCTTTCGCGGATATGCTGAAATATATGCTGATCATTTTCGCGGTGATCAGTCTGCTGACGTTCATCGTCTACGGGCTGGACAAGCACGCGGCAAAGCAGCATACATGGCGCGCGCCGGAACGCAGACTGCTGCTGTTCGGATTTGCAGGCGGCGCTGTCGGTGCGCTGCTCGGAATGCAGGTGTTTCACCACAAAACAAAAAAGGCGTATTTCTGGGCGGTCAATCTGCTCGGCCTTGCATGGCAGGCCGGTCTTTGTATCTGGCTGCTGCTGAAACCGTAAAACAGAACCCCCGCAAAGCATTTTTGCTCTGCGGGGGTATTTGTCTGTCTGTTACGGAGCGAGCTCCTCAGCGGTGATGATCTTTGCGATGTATTTCAGAATCTTCGTGGTATCAAAGCCGTCAACGATGCCGTCGCCGGTGACGTCGGCATTGCGTCTGCCCTGATCGGTCATCTTTGCATCTGCATCAGAAACCGCAAACCGAGCAATCAGAACCGCATCGGAAACGTCAACGCCTTCGTCGCAGTTTGCGTTGCCCCAGTCAATGTTGGAAGGGGGAGCGAGTGTCGTGGTCGTTTCCTTGACCACGGTGCCGAGGTATGCGCCGTTCTCGTAGCACTCTTTGCATACGCCGCGCAGCGGGCCGTAAACAATATCGGATTCCGGAACTTCCTTGCCGCACTCATCGCACTTGACCATTTTGACCGGTGCTGTCGTGGTCGCAGGTGCTGCGGTCGTGGTTTCCGGTGCAGCGGTCGTGACCTTCGGCGGATCGGTGACCGGGCGGGAAGAACCGTTTGGTGCCGGGTTCGCGCTGATGGAACCGGTGCCCTTGGTGCCGTCCGGTTCCGTACCGAAAATCAGCTTGCCGTTTTCGTAAACGGGAATGTTCTCAGTCTTTGCGTTGGATGTGCCGCCCAGACCTTTTGCAGAGTAGTCGTTTGTCGCATCCCAGCCCTTGCCGTAATCCGGGCAGACGATTGCGAGCAGGATTTCACACTGCTGTGCGCCCTCGGAAACCGGCAGGATTGCTCTGCCGTCCGGGAAGGTGACTTCGACATAGTAGATGTCGCCGCTGTACTGCTTCGGTTCGGAAACCACAGCAGGCGTAACGCCGGAATACATTTCGGACTGGTTGCGGTCGCAGCGCAGCACAACCTTTGTCGGGTCGTAGCCTGCGGATTTCAGCTCGCTGGCGTCGAAGAAATAGCGCATCGAGAGATTGTCCACGCAGCGTGCCGGCCATGCAGTATGATTGGTCAGCTTCATGCTGACGGTCGTTCCGCCGGAATCGTGCGTTGCCTTTGCCTCGACAAAGAATTCGTCGTCACGCTCGTCCGGATACGGGAATGCCGGATCGCCCTGCCCGCCGTATTCGGTGACCATTTTGCAGAGCAGTGCGGTAAAGCCTGCATTATAGTCGGTTGCAACCTCATTGTTGATGTAGTTGTTGCGGTCATCGACATATTTTCCGGATTCATCCGGGCCGCCGACCAGTGCGCCGTACAGAACGTGACGGCTGGTTTCCGGCAGCTTGAAATCGTTTTTCCAGGAGCCGTGTGCGGTGCGGTGATGCGGATTGCGCGGAGAATTTGCAGCATAGCCGACCACATACGGGATCTTGTTCGGGTTGTCTCCGAGCGAGTAGTTGACCTGCTTCTCGTACATGCTCTTGTACTGGCTGTATTTTGCATCATCCTTGAACAGCTTGTCGCATGCAACTGCGGTGATGAAACCGACAGCGTTTGCATAACGGAGGCAGCCCCAGGAATCGACATAGCAGAGACCGCTGCGCTGCTTTTCCGGATTGAGCCAGTAATCCAGATGCTTTTTGATCTGCGCAACCCATGCTTCATCTCCGGTGTTGATAGCGTAGAGAAGCGTTCCGCCCTGCTGGACATCGTCCCAGCACTGTGCCCACGAATATTTCAGCGTATCACCCTCACCGAGCTCGTGGCCGAGATTCGGGATATAGCCCTTTGCCTGATCGAGATAGCTCTTGTCACCGGTTGCAATGTAGAGCCAGTTTGCACAGTAGAACAGGTCATCATAGAACTGTCTGGACTGATAGAAGCCCTGCGCGTCGGTATTGTTGTAGCCGTCGTCGCTCTTGTCGGCATCCGCCATTTTGAGGTAATTCTTCGCGTGCTTGATATAGTCCTCCAGAACAGAATCATCGACTCTGCCCTTGAGTGCGCAGGCGCCTGCTGCGAGCGCTGCGCCCATTTCCGCTGTGACGGCAGACGCTTTGCGCCCCTTGATGCATTCTCTTGCGCCGGTGATGTTCTGATCCGCCATACCGTAATCATAAACCTCAACAGAACCCCACCATGAATGGTCCTTCTGACCGATGCCGACCTGATAGATGACGCTGTCACCGAGATCGCAGGCGGCCAGATAATCCATAACCCATTTCAGGTTATTGACATAGTTGGTCATTTCTCCGCATGCTTCGATGCCATCTGCATATTCATACAGTCCCCATGCGAGCATGGAAGCCGTATAGGACATCGGCAGATTGAATTTGACATGGTCGCCGGCATCGTACCAGCCGCCGTCCACGGCATCGTTCACATTGGAATCCGCACGCCATTCCACGCGGTTCCACTCCGGCAGATGACCTGCCTGCTGACACTCAAAGAAGTACAGTGACATCTGGAGTGCCTTGGCATAGTCATAATCGGCAGCCGCGGTCACATTTGCACCCGGTAAGGACTGCATCATGCCTGCGAGCACGGCGGCAGCGCTTGCCAGCGCCGTGATCCGTTTTCTTCTCATAGAAAAATCCCCTCCTGAATTTATCCTGTGGCATACTGCGCCACGATACCTATATTATGCCACAAATCTGCGCCTTTGTCAAGTCGTTATTTGTGCAAATCCGTAACAAGAATAATACAATGCAATATTTACAGCGGGAAAACAATGTGCTATAATAGAAGTATAAATATTATTTCAGGGGGATATTGTCATGAAATTGAGAAAACTTGCAGCGGCGGCGGTATCAGCCGTCATGTCGGTGAGTATGCTCGGGATGCAGCTGCCTGCTGCGGATGCAGCGGATTATGTACAGAAAAAATCCCGTGTTTCTGTTCACGATCCGTCCGTCATAAAGGATCCGGCAACAGGCATGTATTATGTGTTCGGTTCGCATATCGACGCGGCAAAGTCTGCGGATCTGCAAAGCTGGCAGACCTTTACGAACGGCTATGCGCGGACAAACAAC
>JAFZBC010000383.1:0-2023 GCA_017561965.1 Oscillospiraceae bacterium | reverse complement strand
CGCGATGTATACGGCGGCGCGGTCCCGGACAACATGGATGACCTGCTGACGCTCCCCGGAATCGGGCGAAAAACCGCGAATCTGCTGCTCGGAGATGTGTTCGGAAAGCCTGCGGTCGTGACGGATACGCACTGCATCCGGATCAGCGGTCGGCTCGGTCTGACGAAGCGGCATGCGCCGGAGCAGGTCGAGGAGGATCTCAGAAAGGTGCTCCCGCCGGAGCGCTCCAACCGGTTCTGTCATCAGCTTGTGCTGTTCGGGCGGGATACCTGTACCGCAAGAACCCCCAGATGCGGCGCCTGTCCGCTCAAGGGGTTCTGCAAGGATCCTGGTTTCAAGAAATAGAAAATGATAACGGGGGCTCTCGCCTTGTTTCATATGTTATAAAACGATACCGAACTACCGACAGGAGGGCGAAGTGGAATTTGAGGAACTGAAAGCGGGGATTTACGTCTGCCGCAGCGAAACGCACGGGTTCGGGACGGACGCCTTTCTGTTGACTGGATTTTCTTGCTATCGCGGGAGTGACCGTGTCTGCGACCTCGGAACAGGCTGCGGGATCATTCCGCTGCTGATGCAGAGGGGGCGTTCGCCGAAGGAGATTTATGCGCTGGACATTCAGCCGGATGCAATCGAACAGCTCCGGCTTGGCTTGGAGAAATGTGAGGGCAGTCCCGCGATCATACCGATATGCGCGGATCTGCGTGATTTATGGGACGGCGCACCGCTTCATCAGCTGGATCTGGTGACATGCAATCCGCCGTATAAGGCGACGAATGCGGGCATTCTTTCGGATGATCCGCAGAAGCAGATCGCACGGCATGAGGTCGCCGGTGACATCGGGGATATCTGCCGTGCAGCGGCGCGGTTGCTGAAATATCATGGGCGATTTTGCGTTTGCTGCCGCCCGGAGCGGCTGACGGATGTCATGTGCGCGATGCGTGCAAACGACATCGAACCGAAGCGGCTGCGTCTGGTCTGCAAGACGCCGGAAAGTCCGCCCTGGCTCTTTTTGCTGGAGGGCAAGAAATTTTCAAAACCGTTTTTGCAGATTGAGCCGACGCTGTTTGTACGCTCCGGCGCCGGGTTGACCGATGAAGCGGCGCAGCTTTGTCATTTTGGGGAGGGATATCTGTGAGCGGAACACTTTATCTGGTCGGAACGCCGATCGGGAACCTGCGGGATATTACGGAGCGGCAGCTTGAAATACTCGATTCTGTGTCGTTTATCGCTGCCGAAGATACCCGCGTGACGCGCAAGCTGCTCGCGCATTTTGACCTGCATACCACGCTGGTCAGCTATCATGAGCACAGTCCGGAATCGGTCATTTCGCAGATTACGGCACGTCTGCTGGCGGGGGAGAGCTGTGCCTGCGTGACGGATGCGGGGATGCCCTGCATTTCGGATCCCGGCGCGCTGCTGGTACAGCGCTGCATTGAGGAAAATATTGCGATTCAGGTGGTTCCGGGACCGAGCGCAGTTGTGTCGGCGCTTGCGATCTCCGGGCAGGATACCACGCGGTTTTGTTTTGAGGGGTTCCTTTCCGTCACAAAAAAGCAGCGCTTTGCACATCTGGAAATGCTGAAAAAGGAGCGCCGCACCATGGTGTTTTATGAGGCGCCGCACAAGCTGCTGAACACGCTGCGGGATATGCTGGAGGCATTCGGCGACCGTTCTGTTTCACTGTGCAGGGAGCTGACCAAGATACACGAAGAAGTACGTAAAACCACGCTTTCTGAGGCTGTCGCATACTATACGGAGCATGTGCCGCGCGGTGAATTTGTCCTTGTGGTTGCGGGCGCAGGCTCGGAATCGGAGGACGAGAAGCCGTCGCTGGAATCGGTGATTGCAATAGCAAAGGAGCGCATTGCGGACGGCGAACGCGCCGCGGATGTCTGCCGGTCGCTGGCGGCTGAAACAGGCTACGCCAAGCGGGAAATTTACCAGGCAGTGACCTCCGGCTCGTGATCTGCGGAACCGACTGTACGAAATTGCCGCTGGAAATCAACAAAAGCAAAAAACT
>JAFZBC010000382.1:0-1878 GCA_017561965.1 Oscillospiraceae bacterium | reverse complement strand
TACTCCCCGGCTGTCCGCAGCATGGCGCTGCCGTAAGCGTGCTGCCTTGCGGCAAGCTGTGTGCCGTCCGTGTCATAGACAAACAGGTAGGAATCGCTGAGCACCATAAGCCGGCCGGCCGCTTCCGCAGCCTGATAATCCGCATCGCCGTAAAGATAGATCTGAAATGCTCCGTCATTCTCCGAACCGGTACCCAGCCGGTTCGTGTGATGCCGGATGCCCATGGTTTCCAGCTTCGGGATCCACGAATCCCGGCGCTGGTACAAAATCAGAACCGTCATGGAAAGCAGCAGCAGCCAGATGCTCTGATACAGCACCTTTTTGCGCTTTTTCCGTTTTCGCATCGCATAAATATCCTTCGTGCCTTTCTGGTTCCGCACGCGTTCGGCACTGCGCTTATGCGTTCTCATAGTCGTCCCTTCCTTCCGGATCCGGCGGGCAGATTTCTGTTTCTAATTCCGCCGCATCATAAAAAACATGATTGAGATACAGCCCGTGCGCCATGGCCGTGCGCCCCGCTGCAAGGCGATCCTCCGCCGCGATGATCTGCGGCAGGGCATCGGGCGGGAACACGCCCTCGTTGATATCCAGCAGCGTCCCGACGAAGATCCGCACCATGTTGTAGAGGAATCCGTCCCCGCGCACACGGATCTCAACCGTATGTCCGCGGCGCTGCACATCCGTGGCGTAAATCGTGCGGACGCAGTCGGATTCCGGCGTTGCCTGCGCACAGAAGCTGTGAAAATCGTGCCGTCCGACAATCTGCGCGGCTGCATAGCGGATCAGCTCCGTATCCAGCGGACGGCGGTAATGAAATGCCAGATCCCTTGCAAACGGATTCTTGCTCTCATGGTTATGGATCCGGTAGAGGTACTCCTTGCCCTTGCAGTCAAACCGCGCGTGAAAATCCGCGGCAGTATCCTCGCAGGCCAGCACCGAAATATCATCCGGCAGGTACCCGTTCATGGCACGCACCAGATTCTTGCAGCGGATCTCCCGCTCCGTGTGCAGATGCAGCACAAATTCATTTGCATGTACGCCCGTATCCGTCCGCGAACAGCCGTAAACCGTCACCGGCCCGTTCAGCACGCGGGACAGCTGCCGTTCGAGCTCTCCCTGTACGGTCGGCGCATTCGGCTGCCGCTGAAAACCGTGATAGTGCGTGCCGCGGTATGCGATTGTCATTTTCAGTGTCCGCAATCTGAGATACCTCCGTTCAAGTCTGCGGCTGTCCGGCATTCTTTCGCCGCGTTCTGATCCGATGCCCGGAAACCGGCAGCCAGATCAGCAGAATCAGCAGACTGACTGCACTGACGATGCAGCCCGCAGTCAGTCCGCGCGGGAAATAGTTCATGCATATCCGATGCGTTCCGGCGGAGAGCCGCACGCCCGTCATCGCGCCGTAAACCGGCTCTGTTTTTGCAGGCGTACCGTCCACCGTCACACGCCAGCCCTTGTCATAGGGCACGGAAAGATACAGCAGACTGTCCTGCGCAGTCGTCACCGTACCGGAAAGCGAAGAGTCCGTAATCTGCTGCTGTTCCAGCGGATGCGCGGTCAGGCGGGAAAGCCCCTCTGCGCAGACCGCTTCATTCAGTCTGACAAGATATACCCGCAGCGACCCGGATGCCGCGCGCTTCGGATAAAACTGAAAATGCAGCAAATCGTCCTTTTTCAGCTGCCCGAGCACAAACGTCGGGCAGTAATAAAGCTGCATCGGATCCTTCAGAAATCCGCCGGCAATCTGCGTTTCTCCGTTCCAGACCTCATAGCCCTCCCATTCCGTCTGATCGGCCGCATAGAAGCCGTAGTAAACGCCGTCCTCGGGAATCTCAAAGGCACAGTAAATATTCGGATGCGTTTTCATCGGATCTGCGT
>JAFZBC010000381.1:0-3930 GCA_017561965.1 Oscillospiraceae bacterium | reverse complement strand
CAAACTGCGGCGTCCTGACGGATGTGGTGATCCCGAAAACCGTGACGGAAATCGGCGTGGATGCGTTTGCGTATACGCCGTGGATGACACGCCGCACGGAGCCGTTTACCATCGCAGGCGCAAACATTCTGCTTCATGCAAGTGTCACGACGCCGATCGTGAACATTCCGGTCGGTGTCCGCTGCATTGCGCCCTCGGCGTTCTCGCAGCTGCCTGCAAGACATATCGTGATTCCGGAGGGCGTCACACATATCCAGCACGGTGCATTTTCGTACTGCGAACAGCTGGAAACCGTAGAGCTGCCATCGACGCTGCGCCGCCTGGACGGATACATGTTCCACGGCTGCACCAAACTGACAAAAGTGCTGTTCCGCGGCGGCCCGGAAAAGGTCGGCCACGCGATGTTCAGCAGTTGTCTGTCGCTGAAAACGGTCACGCTGCCGGATACGATCCGGGAGATCGACAACGAAGCATTTTATCATGCAGGCATCGAAAAAATCGTGATTCCGGACGGTGTCACGCGCATCGGACAGTCTGCATTCAGCCACTGCGACCGCCTGTCGGATATTGCGATTCCCGCCTCTGTGACGGAAATCAGCGAGAACGCATTTACAGAATGCCCGAAGTTCCGCGTCCATGCGGATCCCGGCAGCTACGCAGAGCGCTATGCCAAGCAGCATCACATGATGATGACGCTTGTGCCGATGAATATGTCCGTATTTGCGGAGGAACCCGAGGAACAGCTGATGCAGCAGGATGTGCCGGAGCAGCGGAAAGCCGCCGCCGGCGTACCGGCCAGCACAGATCCGGCATTCCTCTGGGAGCAGCCCAAGCCGGAGCCCGCTGCGGCGGAATCCAAAGCGGCCGCACCGCAGCAGACGGAAACCGTCCCGGAAACAGCGCAGGCCGAACCGGCCGCGGAACAGTCCGCTGCCGAAGAAAAGCCTGCAAAGCGGCCTGAAAAGGAGAAGCCCGCGAAGAAGCAGGCCGAGCAGAAGCCGGATCCGGATCAGCAATCGGAGAAAAAATCTGCTGAGAAGAAGGCCGCGGCGGACGAACAGCCGCAGGAGGCTGCTGCTGAGAAGCCCGCTGAGCCCGTCACGGAGGAGCAGCCCGCACCGAAGAAGCGGAGCAAGGCCGTCACCTTTGATGAGGAAGAGGAGCAGAACTACGCCGAGCGGATCAAGCGCGAGCTGGAAACGGCGCGCAAGAAGTCCGTCAAGGCGGATCCGAAGGCCAAGCTGCCGAAGCTTGAGCTGGAGGAGGAGCCTGCACCTGCGCCGGAAAAGCCGAAGCGTCGCAAGAAGAAAGAGCTGACCGAGGAGGAACGCGAGCTGAAACTGCGCGCAAAGGAAACGCCGGAGGAAACCAAGGCGCGTCACCGCGCAAAGCTGCTGGACGATCTGCCCGATCTGCCGCCGGAGCCGAAGAAACCGCGCCCTGTCGCGGAACCGCTGCCGGAGGAGATCAAATTGCAGCTGCCGCCGGAGGCGATCCAGACGGAGCCGAAAAAGGATCCGGTCAGCAATCTGCCGAATATTCCGGAGCTGCCGCGCAGACCGAAGCCCGCAAGGACGATTCGCCTGGATATTCCGATGATCGACGAGGTCAAGCCGATCGAGGTGCCGAAGGCAGACGAGGGCAAGCCGCCTGTGCTTTCCAACCCGGCGGAGCAGGAGAAGGATCCGTTTGCAGATGCCGATATCCACTGGAACAGCGATCAGACGACCTTCACGATCCGGTTCTGAGAAAAGAATGCAAAAAGGGGATGCGCGAAAACGCATCCCTTTCGCTTGTCTGTAATGCAGGATCTCCGATGGATTCAAAATGGGGCTACTATCCCAAAATAAAAGTTTTCGGTCAAGCCTTTTTCAAAAGGCTTGCAGGGTCGAGGGGCGGAGCCCCCGTCGCCGTCCGCAGACGGCGAAATTCCCCTGCGATCGAGGGCATCCCCTTTCGCTTATCATAAAGCGGTATCTCCGATGGATCCGCCAATGACACTATTTCTGCAAACAAAAAGAGCACAGCCGAAGCTGTGCTCTTTGTTGTTATGCTGTTGTCATGCTGTACCGGAAATCAGTCGTCCTTCTTTGCCGGTGCGAGCATTCCGCGGTAAGCAGCTGCCCATTCGTCACGGCCGAGCGGCTCAGTGTGCAGATCCTTCAGCGGAGTGACCTTCTGGCGGCAGATCTCAGCAGAATCCCAGCCAAGGCCTTCCTTCTGCGCAACAGTGATGTGCGTGTAGTACTTCAGGATGCCCTGTGCATCTTCAACAGTGATTTCGCCGTCATTGTTGCCGTCCTTATCGCCCCAGACGTCCATTGCATAGTGCGAGAACGGGAAGCATGCCTTTGCATTGTCAGCATCACCGAACGCGCGGGTGAGTGCCTTTGATGCGAAGAATTCATCGGTGACTTCCTTCTGTGCAACTCTGATGTTGACATAGTAGAGAAGTGCGAGCTGTGCGTCATCGACGCTGACCTCACCGTCGAGGTCGGAGTCGCCGCGGAGAACGAGGTAAACGGAGAACTTGCCTGCTTCCAGACCGTTCTTGATGCCTGCTTCTTCGATGAGCTCATCGCCGTAGCCTGCATCGCGGATTGCCTGCTTCACAGCGTCCTCATCGGTCAGCTTGAAGTAAACAGACTTGATGGTCATGCCAGTACCCTGCGGCATTTCCAGATCAGCCGGCTTCAGAGCATCCGGCTTGAATGCGTCGGTAACATCCTTGGTCTTGAGAACCTGCTCGATGCCGCCCTCATAGAAGTGCAGGGAAACGCTCAGGTTGGAGAGATCGAATTCGGTTTCTTCCTCGGACCAGAAGACCATGCCCTCATCCTTGACACCGTCAAACTCGAAGGAGATGTAGGTGGCAGCGGTGGTGGTGGTCGGTTCCGGTGTGGTAATCGGCGTGGTGGAGGTTACAGGAGCCGGAGTGGTTTCGCTCACCGGAGTGGTTTCGCTCACCGGAGTGGTAGAGGTGCCCTGAGCCGGCGTGGTATCGCTGCCCTCAGGCGGAGTGGTCTGAACCGGAGTCGTTGCACTGCCCTCAGCCGGCGTGGTGTCGCTTGCCGGTACGGTAGTGTCTTCCGGATTCGTGGTCGTGGTAACCGTAGTCGTGGTGGACTCAGATGCTTCTGCGGTGGTCGTGGTGACAGCCGGAGTGGTGTCGGTCACGACTTCGATGATACGCTCAACATCGAAGAATGCGCTGCCGCTCATGCCGTAATCGGACTCAGCGGAAGCAGTCAGCTTCTTGGAGGACTTGATTTCCTTAATGGTGTAGCCCTCTGCCAGCCACTTTGCCTCGTACTTGTCGCGGATGGCCTGTGCGACTTCGTCAGCCTTGTCATCCTCAAGCGTCAGGATCGCCTTTGCGGAGTAACCGTCGATGGAATACTCAGCGCTGGTTGCCTTATCGGTGATCTCCTTGATGCTCTTCTCGCCGGTGAGCGGAATGGTGACATTCACATACTCGCCGTAATTGCTGTTGATGAATTCAACAGCCTTGTCGTAGCCCTTCTGGACGCGCTCGTCTTCCCAGAACTGGGAAACCGTAGCCGGCTTCTTCTCCTCAAACTTGCTGATCACCTTGTCAGCATACTTTTCCGGAGCGCCGACACCCTTTGCAGCAGCAACGAGCTTGTCGGTGTAGTCGGTGTAGAGCGTATCGAGATCAGATGCGGAAGCGCTCAGCGCCTTCACAGCCTCGATCATCTTTGCGATGCAGCTCTCGCCGTCCTTTGCCTTCTTGACGTACTTGTCCAGCTTATCGTTGAACTTTGCAGTGTTGCCGCCGTTCTTTGCAGCAGCGTCCTTCAGGAGCTGTGCAGCCTCATCGACCTTTGCGAGGACATATTCCTCAACAGCCTTGTAGTCGGTGTAGGTCTTTCCCTTGTCATCGGTCAGGGTGACCTTGTAGGAAACAGT
>JAFZBC010000380.1:0-7432 GCA_017561965.1 Oscillospiraceae bacterium | reverse complement strand
GCATCGGCTTCTTTCAGCTGACTGACGTCCATACAGTGCGGCGTACACATATCCAGCCCGACGATTGCCTCGACCTCATCGGGATATTCCTGCGCCCAGCGGGTCGCCTCATAGCCCGAAAACGAGTGCGCACACAGCACATACGGCGCTTCGATGCCGCATTTTTCGAGCGCCTCCCTGTCCTGACGGAGAATCGTGTCAATATCACGTTTGCCGTCAACCAGATCACTGAAGCCGTAGCCGAACTTTTCCACAACGACGATTTTGTAGTCGCCGGAAAGCCTGCTGTAAAGCGGCTTGAAATCGAGGATCGGTGAGGCAGTCCCGTGGCCGGACAGAAACACGACGGTATGTTCACCCGCACCCTCAGTGTAGATGCTCATGTTGTGACCGTCCACCTCGACAAGCTGTCCGAGCGGCGTTTCGTACAGGTCTTTGTTCTTCCTGAGCATGATCTGATTGTATATCGCCATCACGATCAGAAACAGCGCAATCAGTATCAGAAGTCCGAGTAATCCCTTTCCGACAGCCTTGCATATTTTTTTCATACTGCCCATTCCCTTTCGATGGGATTCGCAATGATATACCGCATTCTGCTTATGCCTGCTGCGCCAGTGCGTCTGCAAGCTGAATCAGTGTATCCTGCGAAAGCTGCTCAAAACGGACATTCGCATCCTGTCCGCAGGCAGCGAGCGCCGCCGTGACCTGCTCCTTGGAAAGCCCGAGCCCGGAGGCCAGCGCGTTGACCGCAGTCTTTCTGCGCTGCGCGAAGCCCGCCTTGACCGTTTTCAGGACGCGGTGCAGCTGCTCCTGCGTGCAGAGCGGCGTGTCATAGGGCGTAATGCGGATGACGGCAGAATCGACCTTCGGTGCGGGGTAGAATGCATCCCGCGGGACGCCGAACAGCTGCTCCGCATACCCGCGCAGCCGGACGGCTGCCGTGACGGCGCCTGCCTGTCTGCTGCCGATCTCCGCGCAAAGCCGCTCCGCCGCCTCTTTCTGCACCATAACGGTAATGCTTCGGAATTTCGCGCCGGATTCCAGCAGGTGCATCAGGATCGGAGAGGTGATGTAGTACGGCAGATTTGCGCAGACTGCGACCTCACGGTCACCGAACTGCGCTTTCAGAAACGCCGCCGGATCCACCTTCATAATGTCCTGCCAGACAACAGAAACATGCGAAAAATCCGCAAGGGTTTCCTGCAAAACAGGCTGGAGCCTGCGGTCCAGCTCCACGGCGACGACCTGCTCGGAGCGCATTGCAAGCTGCTGCGTTAAAACGCCGAAGCCTGTGCCGATCTCCAGCACGCCGCATTCCTTTGACGGAATGCCGTATTCCGCGATTGCGGGACAGACCTCCGGGTCGATCAGGAAATTCTGTCCCAGACCTTTTGAAAAAGAAAAATCATACCGCTTTGCCAGTGCGCGGATATACTGCATATCGGTCAATTCCGGCATACGTGCCACTCCCTTCGATTGTTTCTGCCTGCGGTTCCGCTGATCTACGGAAAAATCGGCATATGGATTCCCCGCTGAAAATATCGCTTGCAATTTTCTCTGTAATCTGCTATAATGAACTTGCCTGCTGCGCCGAAAACCGTGCAGCAGACCACATATCACATGGAAAAAGGAGTGCGATCTATGGAACGCAGAGATAAAACAAATTACTATCTGGATATTGCGGAGGCGGTTTCCGAGCGCAGCACCTGTCTGCGGCGGAAATTCGGTGCGATTGTCGTCAAGAATGACGAGATCATCTCCACAGGCTATAACGGCGCGCCGCGCGGCAGACAGAACTGCACCGATCTGGATTTCTGTTACCGCGAGCGCATGGGTGTGCCACGCGGTCAGCGCTATGAGCTCTGCCGCAGCGTCCATGCGGAGGCAAATGCGATCATCAGCGCCAGCAGAGCGGATCTGCTCGGGGCAACGCTCTATCTTGCATGTCACGATGCGAAAACGGACAGGCTGGACGGCGCCGTGGAGCCCTGCTCCATGTGCAAGCGCCTGATCCTGAATGCAGGCATTGCGCAGGTCGTGATCCGGCAGGACGAAAACGCGCATTTCACGATCGACACTGCCGCGTGGATCAAGGACGACGATTCCCTTGCGGAGGATCTCAGCAAGGGTTACTGACCGGCCTTTTCCGGATCCGCCGAAACCGAATAGATCATGGCATTGACAGTTGCATCCAGCTCCGCCGTCACATGCCGGAACAGCAGGAGATAAACCGTCCGCCGCACCTGAATCAGATGCAGGACGGTTTTTTCTTCGCTTTGCTCCAGTGTGACATTGACCGTGCCGCGCCGGAGCTTTTTCTTTGCGGGCGGGTGTACCCAGTATGCAGTCAGTGTGGGAGAATGCCGCAGATAGCCGTATTCCAGCTTCGGCGTCAGAGAGGGCAGCAGCAGCTTTCGGAACGAAATCTGCAAATCTGCCGCAGTGACCTCCCGCAGCGGACGGCTGAACGGCATCCGCATGACGGTCATTTGCAGGCCGGATTTCTGTCCGGTAAACAGCAGCTGATCCTTCTCCCTGCTCTCCGCATGGAAATCCGCAGGTAAAGACAGCGCCAGTGCGCCGTGAAAGCAGACGGCGCGCTTCGGAAGAATCACAACGGATTCCGTCCGTTTTCCCGGGAGCTGCTTTTTCAGCCACTCAGCTGCGCGCCGGAAGTACCCTTCCAGCCCGGATTTCTGATCTGCCATGGCGGTTGCCTCCTTTCTGCCGGAAAAGCCGATATACGAAAGGAGGGCGCATACGCACCCCTCCTTATCATATTCAGCCGACGATTGCGGTCACGATAAAGCCGTCGGAATTGTTGCCGGAAATCTCATAGGAGCCGCCTGTCGGCACCGGGATCTCCGGATCTCCGGTTGTTGTGCTGTCCACCGGAACATAATAGATGTGGTATTTCGTATTGTTCGTGGTGTGCTCCAGCACAGAACCGCTAAAGAAATTGTGTCTGGTTTTCAGCTGATCGAGATACTCCTCCAGACAGAGGTTTTTCTCGTTCATATACGATGCATGCGGCACGCCGACATAGCGGATCGCGGTATAGCCGCCGCGCTCGCCGGTGATTTCGGCCTTGTCAGACGGATACCGCAGCACAAAGCCGTAGCTCGCCATATGCTCGAAGAGCCACGAATACGGTGAGGTATTGGAGATATACTCGTAGCCGCCGTCATTGCGCTTGATGTGCAGCTGAATATCCAGTGCTGTCGGGGAATCGGGATTGCTCTTTTCCTTTCCGGCTTCCAGATAGCCGTAATTGAACATGATCTCCTTGTTGTTCGTCGCACTGTAATACGATTTCATCAGCCGGTTGAACTGAGAAAGCGCCGTGCGGTTCAATGAGGTATGGCCGGGATAGGAGATTTCATAGGTATCCGGCTTATCCTCTGCAAAATACACCTGCTCCAGATCCAGTTCCTCCGCAGAAAGGTGGCTGGGATTATCCTTGTTGACCAGCACCAGCGTACCGGCATTCATCGCGCTCAGCCGGACCGGCACCATCTGATACCCGGCCGGAAGCGTATACGTCGGCTCTGTGGTTGAGGAATCGGAAGCGGAATCGGAGTTTTCCGCCGGCAGCAGCGGATCAGACGTCTTCGGATCCGTGATGACGACAGGAACATTGACAAGGGATGCTTCTTCGGCGTTTGCAGGCGGCGGTGTTGTCTGCGGAGCAGCCTCACCGGACTGTGCTGCGGTTTCTGCATCGCTGCTTGCCGTGGTCAGCGGATCTTCATCATCCTTTGCGCAGCCCGATACACACGAGCCGAGGAGAAAAATCAGGATGATCAGAACAATGACGGCAGCAGCAATGCGGTCCCAGCGGACCCTGCGTTTGGTTGACATTGGAGAATCTCTCCTTCCGTTCTGGAAAAAGGCACAGCCTCACGGAGCGTGAGACTGTGCCGCAAGTTTCAGATCATTTTGTTCGGTTCAGCTTCAGCGCTCAGATGCCGGGTGCCTCCATCGGCATTTCTGCCGGTGCGGAATCAGCCTCCAGTGCGCTGATTGCAGCTGCCAGCTCGTCATTGACAGAGGACGTATCTGCGGCAGCAGGCGTCATGCCCATTTCGGCCATCAGGCGCTCCAGCTCGGTATCGACCTTGGCATTGCGCTCCAGCTCCTCAAAGGTTGCAACCTCTTCGGGCTTGCCGTTGCCGAGGATCTCGCTGAATGCAGCAGCCTCTGCTTCCTTGCGGGTGATCTTCTCTTCCATCTTGGAGAGCTTATCGAAGGAGCTGTTGGTATCAATGCCGCTGAGCGACTGTGCGAGCTCCTTGGTGGTATCCGCCATCTGGGAACGTGCGATCAGCATTGCCTCGCGGGACTTTGCTTCCTGCATCTTGGATTTCAGCACCTCGACCTGAGAACGGATTGCCTCAGTCTGGTTCGAGATGGTTTCATACATTTCGCGGTAGTTGGTGACATCCTCATCCGCTTTGACCTTGCTGGCCAGCGCCTTCTTTGCCAGCTCCGCGTCACCTGCCTTCAGGGCAGCCTTTGCGCGGGATTCCCAGCTTGCAGATACAGCACAGGCATTGCGGTACTGCTTTTCGACCATACGCTCGCTGGCGACTGCCTTTCCGAGTGCCTGCGTCGATTTGGTCAGCTCCTTCTGCATATCAAGGATGATCTGCTTGACGAGCTTTTCCGGATCCTCAGCCTTATCCAGCATATCATTGATGTTGGCTTTCAGAATATCACTCAGTCTGGAGAAAATGCCCATTTGATGTACCCTCCTGTTTCACATTTGAATTCAGTTAAACCACAGCACAGGCTCGTGCTGCTGCTACCATATATTATAACAGAGTTTCTCCCGATTGTCAAGTAGCTTTTGCAGGAAGTATGTGATTTGTGAATCCGGTCTGCGATATTCCGTGCTGCGGTTGCTTTTTCTTCTTTTGTGTGCTATAATAAAAAACGGACGGATCATGCGTCCGCAGTCAGAAACAATGAGGTAACACATATGTACAGATGTCCAGAATGCGGCACAGAGTATACCGTCGTGCCGGAGGCCTGCGCAGTCTGCGGGCATGAAACGGAAGCATCCGAGCACATTGACCTGTTTGCCGCCGCGCAGGAGCAGGAGCGTCAGGCTGCTGCAATCCGGCGGGAACGGCAGGATGAATACCGCAGACAGCGGGAGGCAAAAGCTGCTGCTGCAAAAAATACAGCTGCAAAAAAAGCAGAAGAAAAAACGGACAGCTCCCCCGCGGCGCACACCTCCGGGGACGGCGTTTCCTTTCCGGAGTTGGAAACCGCTTCCGCCTCTGAGAAAGCACAGGCGCGCATCGTGCCCGGCGAAAGCGCAGCGCCCGGCAAATCTGCCGGCAGCGAAAAGTCCGGCATTCAGAACACCGGCATGAAGCTCGCAGCCGTCGGATGTGCGGCAGCACTCGCACTCGGCGGCGGTGTCTACGCATTTTCCCACGGAAAGCCGCCCGGATTTCAGAGAAGCACGGTCGGCACATTTTATCTGAAAGGGACGGCGCTCTGGTTCCAGAACGGTCGGAATGCCAAAACAGTCTGCCTGAACGACAAGGTCTTTGCGGATCTGAACGACAGTCAGCAATATCTGGCTGAGGGCTTTTCGGAACGTCTGGACGATCTGCTTTATGTGAGCCCGGACGGCAGCGAATTCTACTATCCGAAGGATGTCAGCTTTGAAGAGTGCGAATGCACGCTGATGCACTGCACCGCGAAGCATCCGGAGCAAGCAGAGGAAATCGCAACGCTGCGCCTGGATGAATCCGATTTCAATTATTCCGGTTTTGCCTACACATACTCTGTAAACATGCCGAAAAAAACAGACAGCGATTCCCGGAAGATGAATCCGCCGTATCTGGTCAGCGGAGATGCAGTTTATTACCGGAATCCGGACGGCGCGTTCTGCCGCACGCAGAACGGCAGCACGGAGAAGCTTGCACCGTATGTGCAGCGCTTCTGGTCGCTGCCGGATTCTCCGGAGGTTTTCTACATCGCCATGTCAGATCTGGAGGAATACAAAAAGACCAGTTCATGGCTGAGCGGTCGGGACGGAATCACCATTTTCCGCCCGGATTATGAATGTATGATCCCGTACTTGAACGCCACGCTCCTCGACGGCCCCCCCAGCGTCCAGATACATTCTGACGACTATTCGCTGTACTGCGCAGCGCCGGGTGAACAGCCGGAACAGCTGATCGACAAAATAGAGGACTGGTCACCCATCCGGGAGGACTGTCCGCAGTATCTGTACTACACACAATACAGTTCCGGTGAGGGCAATGAATACTCGGAACTGATGCGGTACGACACGGAGAAGAAGGAAGCCGCAGAAATCGTCCGTGCGGAGCCGGACTGCCGCCTCACACTCACGAACTACTATCCGACCGGCGAATGCTATTATATCCAAAGTACCGTGTCACAGGACTCCGTTGACGAGTGGTACTCAGAAATGAAATCCCAGCTGTCCGATGTAATCAGCAGCGAATCCGGTCAGGTACATATGTATTCGATCATGCCGGACAAAATGGTGCTGTATTATATGGATGCGGCAGGCGGTGCCAAAGAACTTTCCTCCGGGCTGGCGATGTTCACATGGCAGGCAGCGGCGACGTGTCAGGACAAGCCGCTGATCTGCTTCAAGGAATACAAGTACGATGGACTCTACACGCGTGTCTGCCTGCGCGGAGAGGATGTTCCGGTGCAGTTTGACCATGAAAACCGGATCTATACCGATCCGGATTACCTCGATTTTTCCGTTGACGGATCGCTGCTGATCGGCGAATATCATGATTACACCGCATATAACGGCAATCCGATGCAGAGCATCTTCCCGGTCAAAACGACCGCCGGACAAATCAGAGGCGTGGCACCGATCAATCTGAAACTGGTTTCCGATTCCACGGAGAATGCGCTGCTGATCTGCCTGGATCGGACAGATGCATCCTCGGAGCTGCTGCGCATCGTGGATCAGGAGCTGTATTCCGGGGATCAGAAGATCGCTTCGGGCATGCAGCACAGTGTCTGTAAGCTGCAAAACAAATACCATCAGGTCTGCTTCATTGCGGACGAAGTGGAACCGGGGCCGAACGACAGTGCCATGATCTCCATGAGCAAAGCATTCTGCGGCACGCTGATGCGCCGCGCAGACGGCAAGACGGAAAAAATCGCAGAGAACGTCACCGGCTTCATTCCGGCGGACAACAATCAGTTCATGATCATCTGCGGCGAAAAAGGCAAGGACGGCATCATGAATTACCGCTGCGGTGATACCTGGTATCAGGCGGATTCGGGCGTTTCCGCACTGATCGGCGTGCGTGAGATGCAGGAAAAGTGAGCCTCATTATAAATCATCGCGTAGCGATACCTTTATCGACAAGCTGAAAGCTGCACCGGAAATGTGCAGCTTTCTTTTTTGCATACAAAATTTTTC
>JAFZBC010000379.1:0-1564 GCA_017561965.1 Oscillospiraceae bacterium | reverse complement strand
TGATGTGGCGGTGTTTGCGATCGGATTTTTCTGGAACATGGGGCAGGCGATCATGATCGTGCTGCTGGAGGTCGGCGGAACCGGCCTGAAGCTGAGCTGGCATACATCGCTGATCTGCCTGATGCGGAATGTGCTGGACTTTTCCAACACGACAGGCGGAATGCTGGACGGCAAGGAAATCACGGTCTACAAGGCGGCACTGGAGCAGAGCGCTGTCACAGAAACACTGCTGAGCGCTGTCGGATTCGGGCTGCTCTGGCTGCTGCTCGGATACCTGATTTTCCGCAGACGGGATCTGAAATAAGGAGGCTGACATGAAGGATATTATTCGCGCACAGCTGCGGCAGGCGCGCCGCACGACCATGCTGTATATCATCTTTTTTCTGCTGGCCGGATCATGTGCGGTCGGATTGCTGAACACCACGGTGGACGGCGCCTCTGCTTCCGCAGTGACTGCGGGTGACGGCAAACTGATCGCCGCCTTTTCGCTGATGTTTCTCGGCACGGCAGCGAGCTGGATCTGCGGTGCCGATCTGGAGGACAAAACGGTCAATCATGAGATGACTTCCGGCAGACTTCGCCGGGATGTGTACTTCGGCCGCGTGATCCCGGCACTGGCGGTCGCTGTCATCGGCACGCTGGTTCTGATTTTTATGATGTTCGGGATCACAACGGCACTGGTCGGCTGGGGACATGAGATTCCGCTTTCCAATGCGCTGCTGCGGTTTGCGCTGATGGTCTTCCCGCTGCTGCGGCTGGGTGCGTTCAGTTCGGCGGTCACGTTCGTGACAAAAAACCGCGTGACAGGGTTTATGGTCTGCCTGTACGCTGCAATGTTCAGTCTTCCGGCGGATACTCTTCCGTTTGAATGGCTGCGGGATCTGCTCGGAAATTACCTGCTGCTCAGTCCGCTGACCTTCGGAAAGCTCTGCACGTTTGACAGCTGGTATGTCTACGGCTGTGCAGATCTGAAAATGCATTACATCTATTATCCGGAGCTGTCGGGTTCGCTGATTGCAGGCATTGTAATCGTTTCACTGATTATGACAGCCGTGTATCTGCTGCTTGGCTACCATTTCTTCCATACGGATGACCTGAAGTAAGGAGGTGCAGCATGAAGAATCTGGATATTCTGGCAGTGGCTGCCGGTGTCGGCATCTGCATTCTGCTGTACTGCATTGCCGGACGTGCAGAGCGGATCAAAAGCACAAAATGGAAGCTGTTCTGGCTGCTGCCCGCGTCCGTGCTCGCCTTCGCAGGCAGATTTGAGCGTTCGCTGCTGCCGCTGTACGTCGGCATTGTGATTTTGCTTGCGGGCTTTTTCCGGGAGAAAACGGTATTCCGCAGGGGTCTGAGCATCGCGGGTGCGCTGAGCATGCTGGCGTCGGTTCCGGCAAGCCTGCTGAATCCGCGCTACCGCGCCAAAGATTACACCGGCGATTTTCAGAAGGGCTATGACGCAATGCGGGAACATTATGTGCTGACCGAATACAAGGGCATTGACTGGGATGCGCTCTATGAAACCTATATGCCGATGATTGAAGAGGCCGACCGCGAGCAGGAT
>JAFZBC010000378.1:0-7020 GCA_017561965.1 Oscillospiraceae bacterium | reverse complement strand
AGCTTCTTCGCTGCCGTTGACATACAGCTTTGCAGTGACGTCAATCGCCAGCTCCGGAACGGACAGCGGGCAATCGAAGATGTAATGCTTGGTGCCGAGGTAGTTGATCGTCTTGCTAGTATCAATGTCCGCACGGACGGTCTTCTCCTCGCCGTAGTGGTCATAGGTGAACTCAACATATGCGCCTTCGGTCAGCTCATCGCTGATATTAGCGAAGAAGCGCAGGATGATGTTCTCCTTGAAGCCGACCTGGTTCGGGTTGATCAGCTCAGCCTTCAGTGCCGGGTCTTCCACGGTTTCACAGCTCAGCACCTCGCCGCAGCGCGTGCAACGGACGACCACGTCATGGGAGCCCGCAGATGTCAGCGTCGGAGCGATCACGTTCTCGATCGTCGGCTCACCCGGTTCATGTCCCAGCTTGGAGCCTTCGTCCACAACCGTTCTGAAATCGGAGTGATCTCCGTAGGTTGCAGTGTAAACAGCGTAGCCGTCTGTTTCGCAGGCTGCCGGGGTTTCTTCGATGCCCATGCTTGCAGCGACCAGCGTGGTTGCTTCGCAGTCCTTGCACTTCAGCTCAACCTGTGCGGACTTGTTGTCCTCTGCCCAGACAAATTCGACGAACTCGGTGTACTCGTGCTCCAGCTGAGAGCCAGCATCGTAAACGGTACGGAAATCAGAATGATCTTCGTAGGTTGCGGTGTAAACGGTGTAACCGTCAGAGGTGCAGGTTGCCGGGGTGTACTCGGAGCTCATGCTTGCAGCGACCAGCGTGGTTGCTTCGCAGTCCTTGCACTTCAGCTCGACCTGTGCGGACTTGTTGTCCGCTGCCCAGACGAATCTGACGAACTCAGTGAACTCGTGCTCCTCTGTCGGGATCTCTTCCGTCTTGGTGTCAGTATAGGTCTTGCCCTCGTACACGGCAGTTGCAGTATAGGTGCGGACACCGGCCGTGGTGCAGGTCGGCTGCTCGGTCACTGCATTGGTGATGGTGACGTCGTCGCCGCTGAGCGTGACGGTCTTTGTGCAGCCTTCGCGTGTGCAGGCGATCTCAACCTGTGCGCTCTCCACGCCGTTCCAGGTCCAGGTGCCTTCCTCAGCCCATGCATGGCCGAGTGCCTGTGCGCCCTCAACGACCTCCGGATCAGACTCATACTCACCGTAATATGCGATATAGACGGTATAGCCCGGATTTTCGCAGGTCGGCTCGTACACAGTAGACGCAATGCGCTCTGCCGGTACGGTCTTGGTTGCACCGCACTCGTTGTTCAGGCAGCGCAGTGTCACAGTTGCAGCAGTGTAATCCTCATTCCAGGTAAAGCCGATCACCTGATAGTCATGTGCATTCTTGGGCAGTGTCTGCGTATACTTTTCCGTTCCGGAATAGCGAAGAACAAGGGGGCTTTCCGGATCAGACCAGGAAGCACTGAATGTTCTGGTTCCCGTCTGCGTGCATGTCGGTTCCGGATTATCAATATAGGTGATATCCGCATCATGCGTTTCATTCACAGTCTTGTTTGTCTGCGGATCCTTCCGGTAAATCTCCACTTTGCAGGTGTAGCTGCCGTCGGATTCTTTCTTCCAGTTCCATTTTCTCGCATGCCAAGTGTAAGGATCCTGCATCAGATTATTATATTCCTCATAGGCTGCTTTCAGCTTTGCCTTGATCTGATCCTTGTACGGGCTGTTGTTGTCCTGAAGCAGAATATCGAGCATCTCGTCAATCGACATGTGCGTGTGATCAACACTGTTGATATTCGTCAATGCGTGATAGAGGAATTCGCCGGTCAGATCCAGCTCCTCCAGCTGATTGCAGCCTGCGACAGCTCTTCTGATATGGTCGATCGCCTTATGACCGGTCCACTTTCTCTCACCGACATGTTCGCCTGTGAGCATGCTCAGGTCGATCTTGGTCAGCGAAGTACAGCCGGTAAACATGTTCTCGACATAGTCAATGTTGCCGGTGTTGATCAGACCGGACAGGTCAACCTCTGTCAGCTGCGTCAGGCCCTCAAAAGTAGAACCGAAATCATAGACATTCGCAGCATCAACCGATGCATTGATCTTAACGCTCTTCAGATTCGTGCATTTCGTAAACAGTGCCTTGCAGGACTTCGGCATTGTCGCACCGGATTCAATGACGATATGCTCGACCATCGAAGGATCCACATCAATACGCGGATTGATAAATCCCCAGCCGCCGAAGTTCACATCAAACTCCAGCGGATCATCCACCGGGTGACCGACAGCACCTGCGATATTGGAAATGCCCTTCTTGATGGTCAGCGTCTTGGTGGTGGCGTCCCAGGTATAGTCGCTGTTCTTGCTGCCCATCAGGGATGCTGCATCGACCTCAATGGAAGCCGGTGCCAGCGGAAGTCTGAACTGTGCCGGTGCAATCAGATTGCCCGTGACGGTCAGGACTGCTAAGATGCCGGCGACGGACCGGCGGAACGAATGCTTCTTGCTCATTTTTCAACCTCCTAAAAAGTATCCTGAATTACTTCTCCGATCGGCACGGCAAATTCAAAAAAACGCAGCGTCCCACAATCCGCTCCGTTCCACTGCCGTACAAATCTGTACGGTATGTTTCCGATGTGCGGCAGACCCCACAATCTGCCGTGCGTTCACATACCGTACCAAGCATGATTATAGCATGATTTTCCTGCGCTGTCAACAATTTCCGCAAACATATTTATCTTTTCAGCCTTTTCTGCATTTTTCATTAGTTTTATCCAAAAAGCACATGAGGTTTTCAACAAATTGACATGTGCCGTTTCCGTGCCGGACAGCTTCGGTCATTCCCCGCCGAGCAGCGCCGCCAGCTCCTCCCGCTTCTGCTCCGTATTCGCAAGATGCAGCGGTTTCAGCTGGTTATCCGAGCTGCCCTTATCGGCGCAGGCCTCGTGATACAGCGTATTGATCGGCACATTGGTCAGCCGGAGCTTCAGCATACCGAGCCCGCCACCCTTGCGCTCAAAGCCGTAGGCGTGGTTCTGCTCGGAGAGGTGCCGGTCGAGCACCTCCGCATAGCCCGTAGTATCTGTGCCGCCGATGCCCTGATGATCCTCAATGACCACCGCATAGCACGGTTCACCGTCGTGCATGTCGATATAGAAACAGAAGTCGTCCACATGGCAGCCGGTTTCCTCCGCAAAGGCTCTGACTGCCGCCTGCGCCGCCGCCTCGCTGGTCTTTTCCCCGACCGCGTTCAGCAGCTGGTTCCGGCGGTAGGAGAATGCCACAACGGGGCACTTTCCGCGGTATTCCGTCACCCTGACGACGTCCTTGATGCAGTAGCGGTACAGCCCCGCGTCATTCGTCACGATCATCTCGTACTCCCTGCCGACCTCCAGCTCGTCGATCAGGCAGGTTTTGCCGTCCTCCGAGCCGACGGGCAGGAACTCATAAAACACGCTGTCCGGGAGCAGCAGGAACTGATCCCTGTTCGGCTCAAAGCAGACCGCAAACAGTCCCTCCGATGCGCCGTAGATGCCGAAATCAAACGGGATATCCCCGGCATACTTCCGCATCTCACCGACATAGATCGAAAAATCCGCCGAGCCGATGCCGCTGATAAAGCTGCACGATTTCCAGATGCGCGGAATGATCGGCGTGTCAAAGCCTTTTTCAAATTCCTGTTTCAGGAAGTCCGCACGCGCCGGATCCGGATGAAGCCGCTGTTCCAGCCGCTCGCGCATTTCATCGGACACCTGCACGTTCCGGTTGATCGTTCCGGTGCGGATGTCCTCGACGAGCTGCTCCCACTGATCGCGGATCAGCCGCATGATCTCCACATAGGTGGACATATACGCACCGGCGATGTAGAGCAGGTCATGCTCCGCGAGCGCAAACAGCGTTTTCAGGTACTTGGTATCCATTTTCTCGCTGACCTGCATGAGCTCCGGCGGCGAGGAAAACGCGACGGTCGTAAAGCAGAGCACGTCCTTGATCGCCAGCGTGGAAACCGCGCCGACATTGTTCCACTTTTTGCGCTTGCGGGTTTCCAGCGTCAGAAAGCCCTTTTCACAGGGAAAGGGCTTTCCGGTCGTTTTTTTATAATGCCTGTCCATGACCGCAAGCAGCCGGAACGCTGCCATATCCGCAAAGCGCTTTTTTGTCATCTCCGAAACCGGGATCCGCTTGGAATCGCCGGTGGTGCCGGAGGTCACGGCAAAAAACGTGATCGGATAATTCGTGAGGACGCCGGTTTCGCCGCCCTCCAGCATCCGCTTGATGCGGTCATAATAAAACATGTATTCGGTCAGCGGGATCCGTTCCCGGAAGCTCTGCACATCACGGATGCTGTCCAGCTTCCATTCCCGGCCGAGCTCCGTATCCGCATTGCGTTTCAGGATGTTCAGCAGCGTCTGCTCATTGATGCGGCGCGCATCGAGCGTCTGCCGTTCCAGCCGCCGCAGCATGATCCGGCCGCGCAGCGTCTTTGCGCGCAGGGCGCTCCGGTAGATCACCCGGCCGATTGCTTTACTCACACTCATATAATCTCTCTGCCTCTTCCTTCAACAGTATCATTCGTTCGGTCAGCTCCGGGATCTCCATGGAAAAGCTGACCCGCGCCACGATATGCCGCTGATCCTGCATGCCCATCGCACGGCCCGGCAGCAGCTTGAGCCGGTACCGGTGATAGAGATACCGGATCAGGGAAAGGTCGTCCGTCACCGTGATGCCGTCGCAGGTCTTTCCCGCCAGCGCCCGGAAATCCAGCAGCGCAAAAAAGCCCGCCTCCGGCACACAGCCCGGCAGGATCTGCATGCCGCGCGTGCCGCGCAGAAGCGCCGCCGTTTCCGCCTCGCTTCTGCCCGCTGCGATCAGCGCCCGCGTGCGGGGCTGCTCCGGTTCCGGCACGGTATCCAGCCCGTCCGCGATGCAGCGTACAATGTTCAGCCGGTCGCGGTAGCCTGCCATGATCTGCGAAAAATACGCCTCATACGCCTGCCGGTTTTCCGCGCCTGCATTATAAACAGCGGCCAGCACCTTCATATTCAGATAGGACGTGGAATCCGTGTTCCATGCGATATAATTGCGCACGCCCGCAATAATGATCTCATTCGCAACGATGATGCCCGCACGCAGTCCCGCAGCGCCGTAAGCCTTGGAGATGCCGAGCAGCGACACCACATTGGAGTGGTCGCCGTCGAGCGAAGCCATCGGGACGGCCGGATTCTCACGGTCGTATCCGAGGTCGCGGTAAATCAGGTCGTCGATATACAGCACGCCCTCCGCGCGGCAGATATCCAGAATCTCCTGCATCCGGGCGGTGTCATTCTTTCCCATGACGCGGCCGGTCGGGTTGCAGGGGTTGGACTGGAAGAACGCGACCACACGGGGCGTATGCGTTTCCGTTTTGTACGGTGCGTGCAGAAGCTCCGCATTCAGCTCGCGGATGCGCGCTTTCAGCGCGGAAGGACTGATCTGCCAGTCATCCTCCTCGCGGAGCTGCAAAAACTTCGTGATGCCGCCCTCGCGCTCCGGGATAAAGGCGAAAATGCCGTAGGTCGGCGACGTGAACAGCACCACGTCGCCCGGCTGCACAATCAGCTTGATCAGCGCGGCAAAGGCATGTGTTGTGGAAAACGCAAAGCCGACATTCTCCTCATGCATCTCCCCGCAGAAGCCGATCTGTTTCAGATATTCAAGAATCTGATCCTTGCATTCCGGGTCGCCGTTGCGCAGCGGATATTTTGAGAGCTCCGGCGTTTCGCACATCCGCCGCACCGCTTCCCGCGCGGGCGGGTACATCGCGCCGTACAGCGGATTGCCCGTTGCAAGAGAGTTTTCATGTTCCGTCAGATAGACGTCATGCGGGGCGCTGATTCCGAATTCAAAGAAATCATAGCCCTGCTTGACGCGAAAAAGCTCCGGACAGAACGGGGTTCCGTCCGGCCGCGTGCCGCAGTCCGTGAACGTCACGGCATTGACTGTCAGCTCCTTGTGAAACCGGCAGATCCGCTCCGTTGCAGCAGAAAAGCGATCTCTGATATTCATTTGCAATACCCTTTCATTCATGTTCTGTTTCTTTCGCAAAAGAAACCCACATTTCTGTCATAGTAAAATGCAAATCGCACCGCCCGGCCGGGCGTGCACGTTCACTGCCGGGGAAGGCAGTAAGCTGAGATCGCTGAAATGCGAGTGATATTGAATTAAGCTGTAAGTCCGGCGTATTCAGCCGGCGCAATCCCGCAGCGCTTCATAGAACGCAAACGGTACGCAAAGGCTGCCCTTTCCGGTACCGAGCGCGATGTCCGGCTTCACGCTGCCGTGAAAATCCGAGCCGCCGCTTTGCTTCAGTCCGAAGCGTTCAGCCAGCGCAGCCGCCTGCGCGGATGTCGCTGCATCAAATTCGCTGTACTGTGTTTCAATCGCGTCCAGGCCGCGCTGTTTCGCTTCCGGGAGAAATGCCGTCAGCGCGTCCGCATCCAGATTCAGGAACGGGTGCGCCAGCACGGCCGCGCCGCCGTTTTCCTTGATGAACGCGACGGTTTCCAGCGCATCGGGGCGCCGGGGCGGCACATAGAGCCCGCCGTCCTCATGCAGAATCCGCGCAAAGGCCGCGTGCCGGTCTTTGACATAGCCCTTCTGCACCAGAACCCCCGCGACATGCGCGCGGTTGAAGGTCGCCGCATCCGGTGCGGCGGCATCGGCTTCTTCATAGGTGATGTCATAGCCCGCAGCGCGCAGATTATCAATCAGCTGTTCATTGCTCCGGAGCTTGTTGGTCAGAAGCTGACCAACATACTGCCGGATCTCCGGCCATGCGCGCTCCGGCAGGAACAGCCCGACACTGTGCAGTTCCGTTCTGCCGTAATCGGTCGAGAACTCGCAGCCGGGAACGGTCAGCACACTGCTTTCCGCACCGGCGTCCAGAAATGCACGCAGTCCGTTCACCGTATTGTGATCGGTCAGCGCGACCGCAGACAGCCCGGTCTGCTCCGCCAGCTTCACCAGCGCCGCGGGCGTCAGGGTGCCGTCCGAAAAGGTCGAATGTGTGTGCAGATCACAGGT
>JAFZBC010000377.1:0-3322 GCA_017561965.1 Oscillospiraceae bacterium | reverse complement strand
CGGTTACACCGCTGCGCCAGTCCTGCGCTTTCATAAGAAGCGCCCGGATCATATCGCTTTTCATCGCCGTATATGTATTTCTGTCCGCGGCAAACTGTTCCGCAAGCACTTTCTTCCGCGCGGCATACGCCTGTGCATCCGCCGGATGACAGTTCAGATAATCCCGCAGATCAATATACTGCTGCCACAGCACGGACTGATACAGCACCACATGAATATGATGCGTTCTGATCTCGCCTTCGCCGCACACATAGAGATACTGCTCCGGATGATCCTGCCCGCGGAACAGAAAGCCGTTCTCCGCAAGCACCGGATTCCGCGCAAGGATCGCCTGAAAATCTGCCGTGCCGACAACCAGATCTATGATCGGCTTGGCGCAGATGCCGCTGATCGCCGTGCTCCCGATATGCTGCACATCAACCGCAGCGTCCCGGAGAATCTCCCGCAGCCTGTCAATGCTCTGCTGCGCGGTGATCTCCCATTCCGTACTGTGCGGTTCCAGCGCAACGGTTCCGCGCCGCAGTCCGAGTCCCATATGCACGCCTCTTTCTCATATCTGCCTGACCGTCTGCTCCATATACCCGCATGTAAACGGGAAAACGTCAAACTTCTTCGTACCGGTATATCTTTTTCGGTGATTGCCTTGATCACACAGAATCATCCTTTCCGTAATGCCCGGGCGTCATGCGCCTCACCGCCGTTTTCCGGCTGAGAACACGATCGCCCCGATCAGCGACAGCACACCTGCCGCCGATAGCACAATGCCCGCCGGTGAGCGGAGCGTCATCCGGAGCGAAAAAAGCACCGTCGGCATACCGGCTCCGCCGATGATCCCGATGCCATGCCCCGGACGCACCCGAAGCAGCGTCAGCACGGCCAGCAGAATCAGGCAGAGCAGACAGACGGCGATGCATAGGATCCGATATTTTCTGTTCATGCTGATGGTTCCTCTGTCAGCGACGCATCTTTGCTCACAGCTTCTGCGGGATCAGATAATGCCCGAATGTGCGCTCATGCTCCAGCGTGGTATTGCCGAAATGGCCGCAATAGACGGTGCAGTCGCCCTCGATCGCGCCAAGCCTGGCAAGCGATGCCCGCATATCGCGGATATTGCCGCCCGGGAAATCGATCCTGCCGACACTGTCGCGGAACAGCGTATCGCCGGAAAAGAGGATGTCCTCATGCCGGAAGCAGCAGCTCCCGGGAGAGTGCCCCGGCGTATGCAGCACCGTAAAGGTCAGCTCCTCCGAAAATTTCAGCACATCGCCTTCTTCAAAGGTACGGATCATGCTCTCATCCGGGCAGCGGTAATCTGCGCCGTAGCCGAGATGCACCGCAAGGGAATACTCCGCGGAGATCACCATGGGCTTATCCAGCGTGTGAACATACAGCGGGAGCCCGGTTTCCTCCATGATCTCTGCGGACGCGCCGAAGTGGTCAAAATGTGCATGTGTCAGCAGCATTGCGAGCGGATTCAGCTCCTGCTGCCGGATGACGTCCAGAATATAGGACGCCTCCGCGCCCGGGTCAATGATGACCGCATCCTTCCTGTCATCAGCGACAAGAAAGCAGTTGGCCTGCAAATCCCCGACCGGTAATTTTGTGATATTCAGCATTGTGATTTCTCCTTATTCGGTATCTTCACGGCGGATGACCATATTGCATCTGCCCCACGATTCATCCTGAAAGCGGAATGCATCCGGCGTCAGGGCGCGCTCCGTAAATCCTGCCTTCCGGTAGCATTTCCTTGCGGCGGGATTCTCCGCAAAGACCATGAGCTGCACAGCCTCCGCATCGGTATGCGAAAAAATATCCTGCACGGCAGCGCGGAGCATTTTGGTACCGATGCCCTGCCCGCGCAGTGCGGGATCGACGATCACGAATTTCAGCATGATCTCGCCCTGATGCGGCTGACCGGGACGGCAGAAAAAGCCGACCGCCCTGCCGGTTCTGTCCTCTGCGATATACGGCTGATCGCCCCACTGTCCGCAAACCGTCCGCAGGGCATCCGCAAAACCGTCCGCATCCGGCGGAAAGGGAAAGCGGTCTGCGCACCACATGGCATGCGTCCGGCGGTCGGTGCTCCACTGCCGGAGCAGAACAAAATCGCGCGCATCTGCATACGGACGGATGATCAGTTCCTGCTGATCTGTCAGCGGGCGCATCATGAACACATCCGCACGCACGCTCCCGTGATACGGTGCGGTATCCGTGAAGCCCGCTTTCCGATACAGCCGAAGCGCTTTCGTGCTTGTGGAATGCGAATCGAGATACATATTCCGGAAGCCTGCCTGCTCTGCAAATTGCAGCGCGGTTTCCAGCAGCATGCGCCCGTATCCGTTTCCGTGATATTTCTCAAGCAGGTACAGTGATTTCAGTTCGCAGTCCTGCGCATTCATCGCCCGGACGGCGACCGTCCCGATGATCTGCTCCGCGTCAAACATGCACCAGAACGCCGCAAAGCTGTCTGCGATATGCAGATAAAAGCTGTGTCTGCCGGAAAGCTCCAGCACCCTGCCGGATTCCGGCAGGCACCGTTCCAGAAACCGCAGCAGCTGCAGTTCAAATTCTGCCCGGTACGGGACCGGGGTGAAAGAAGGTTTCATTCTGTATTCCCCACGCATTCAGCGGATATGCTCGTCATAAAACGCCAGAAATCCGTCAAAAAGCTCCGGATCAAGGTCGTGCGTCAGCTTTTCCCGGTCAAGGTGATCGCGGATAAATGCCGCCTTCTCGTTCTGGAAGCGCTCTGCGTTTGCCGCATCATAAATGTCGTAATCCAGCGTTTCCGCCCAGCGGTTCATGTCTGCGTAGAATTCTCGGAGATAGCCGGTTTGACTGAAAATAAAATTGTGTCCCCTGTTCTCAAAGCGCTGGAACACAAACCGCGGGTCGTTCTTGTATTTCTCATAATACAGATCATAGCCGTATCGGATCGGCACGACGCCGTCATCGGCACTGTGTACGACCATGACGGCCGCATCGGAGGCCGCAAAGCCGTCCATTGCGGTGGCTGCCGCGTATTTGCCGCAGTGAATGCGCTCATGGAGCCGGATAAACGGCATCATGGTGTAGATCACGCTGCCGGCCTGATCCAGACCGCCCGCTTCAAACAAATCGGACGAGCGGTTGCAGCCGCAGCATTCAACCACCGCTCTGACCTCCGGATGAAAGTTCAGCACGGCACATGCGCTGTATCCGCCCCAGCTGTGCCCGAACAGTGCGACGGGCAGCTCCGGGAACCGGCTCTCCGCATAGGAAACCGCATGGTCAAGGTCCGCGACGCCCTGCGGGATTGCGCCGACACCGTCGCCCTCGCTTT
>JAFZBC010000376.1:0-1647 GCA_017561965.1 Oscillospiraceae bacterium | reverse complement strand
CCGCGAAGCAGCGCCTGCGTGTTGTCAATGACAGCCTGCCGCTCCTGCGCGTAACCGAACAGATCCTCCAGCGTGACCGGATCCGGATGCAGCACCGGCACCGGACGCTCGTCGCGGATCACGTACATCGGATACTGCGCAAACTGGCCGTAGCCGTACTGCCCGATCTCGCGCAGTCTTGCATGATACTCCGCACCGAAATCAAGATCCGAGGTTTTCCACTCCGGCAGCACGCCGTAGTAGGAAACCTCCTTTTGCAGCTCATGCGGACGGATTCTTGCAAGGCGCTGCAAAATGGCAAGCTCATTCTGCACGCATGCTTCCAGCATCTCATCGACCTGCTCGCCGCGCGCAACGGCTCTGACATAAAAATTATCGTCCTCGCAGATCAGCCGGAAGATATACTCCGTCAGGTTCGTGCTTCTGGCATAGAGCCGCGAGATGAATTCGGTATACTGCCGAAGCTGGATCATCGGATCCATGGCCTCGGTATCGAGCAGCGCACGCAGCGGCAGGATGACCTCATGCGTCAGCAGCTTGCGGAATACGACCAGCGAATTCAGCGAGAGGTCGATTTCCTGTAATTTTTTGTTTCTTCCCATATTGCTTCTCCGTTCCGGCAGATTTGTGCATCACTGCCGGGATGCTGTGCCGATCGCCTCAGACGGGATCGGGCTGGACGGCGGTTTTCAGGCAGTTTTCTCCGCGTTCGACCGCAACGATGCCCGTGCGGCACATTTCCATGATGCCGAAGCTCTTCATCAGGTCAATGAACGCGTCGATTTTGGAGGTTTCTCCGGTCAGCTCGCAGATCAGCGCAGTTGCGGAGTAATCCACGATCTTGGAGCGGAAAATCTCCACGACAGTCATAATATCCTGCCGGTTTTCCGCTGTATTGCGCACCTTGAGCAGCAGCAGCTCGCGCACGACGGTTTCGTGCTGATCCATGACCTCGACCTCTTTGACGTCATGGAGCTTTTCCAGCTGCGTGACAATGCGCTCCTTGATATCCTCATCGCCGTGGAACGCGACCGTGATGCGGGAATAGCCGGCGGTTTCGGTTTCCCCGACGGTCAGACTGTCGATGTTGAAGCCGCGGCGCGTAAACATGCCGGACACGCGGGACAGGACGCCGGAGATATTGGCGACCAGAACGCCGATGACATATTGCTTGCTCATGCTGAACACCTCACTTGATTGCTGTGATAATCTCGTCGATGGAGCCGCCGGGCGGGAGCATCGGGAGCACCAGCTCATTGCAGTCCGTCACGCAGTCGATGACAAACGGGCCGTCCTGCTTTCCGGCCTCCGCGAGTGCGGCTGCCAGCTCTGCGGGAGATACGGCGCTTGCGGCTTTGGCGCCGAAGCCCTCCGCAACCTTTACAAAATCGGTCTGCCGGTTGAGCGTCGTTCCGGCATACCTGCGGTCAAAGAATAGTGTCTGCCACTGCCGCACCATGCCGAGCACACCGTTATTCATAATGATGACCGTGATATTCGCATGTTCGCTGACGGCGGTTGCCAGCTCGGTCAGGTTCATGCCGAAGCTGCCGTCCCCGGTAAAGAGCACCGTGCGCCTGCCGGTCGCAATGTATGCGCCGACCGCAGCCCCGAGCCCGTAGCCCATGGTGCCGAGTCCGCCGCTGG
>JAFZBC010000375.1:0-2202 GCA_017561965.1 Oscillospiraceae bacterium | reverse complement strand
GAACGGATAGTTTGCGGATTCCGCGCCCGCATTTGTCAGTGCGTTGAACAGGGTACTTTTGCCGACGTTCGGCAGACCGACCATTCCGAGTTTCATGAAAAATGATTCCTCCTGATATGTATATTTGACCGGGGATCCCGGTGTGTTGGCTTATTTCCGCAGATTTTTCTCATGCAGCGCGCGGTAAACGAGCACCGATCCGACTGCGATGCAGGCAGCAGCAGCCGTCAGGCAGATCGCCTTTTTCGGGATCGCTGTGCGCTTGCCGTCGGGAAACGCACGCCTTGCACCTGCCGGATAACCCGACGGGAATGCGATGTTATAGCGCTGCGGGCTGCCGGTTTCCGGCGGATCGGGCGTCAGCGCCTCACAGGCCGCCATGTCCATATCCGGAATGCCCGCGACCGTGCAGACCGCGTCTGCCGCGACAAACCGGAAGTGCAGCTCCTCAGCGGTTTCCGGCGCAGTGAACGGAATCCCGTAGAGCAGCCAGTGATTTTTCTCAAGCAGCGGTCTGGTGCGGGCGCGGTTCAGCGGAAAGCAGAGCCGTTCCTCCCAGTCATCCCCGAAAATTTCCAGCATGCAGGTTTCGTCCTGTCTGCTGTTTTCGCCGCCGTTGAGCCAGAAGCAGAAGCGGTAATCCTCGCCTGGCTCCAGCCAGCCCGTTTCCACGGGAATCACGGAGCTGATCGCAGACCAACTGCCCTGCCAGTCCCCGAGCTGCCACGCATCGGCCATTCTGCCGGAAAAGCTCCTGACCTGCCGCATCACGGCTTCGTTGCCGGAGATCATGGGATCCGGCTCCCAGCGTTCGGGACAAAAAAACAGATCCGTCATACCGCACCGCCTTTCACAAAATCATACATTGTTATTATACCCGAAACTTCATTTTCTGTCAAGGAGGCGGCAGGGCTCGGGAGTGGCAAAACGGGGATTTTTATAAAAACGCAAGGGGAGTTTCGCCCGTTGCGACGGGCGACGAGGGCTCTGCCCTCGACCCGCGCGCTTTTGAAAAAGCTCGACCAAAACTTTTGATCCGACGCGCCTTAAACACCGCAAAGCATCCGCTCCCGGACGGGCTTCCAATCAGAACAGCGTCAGCTGCTCCTGGTCGGGCGGACATTCTTTCAGATAGGCAAATACATCGTCCGGCCGGTGCAGAATCCCATGCGCCTCGCAGGTATCCTGAAACAGCCGCATCAGCCTTGCGTGATTCAGGCTGACGACCTCGTATGCGTCGCCGTAGGTCTGCTCATAGCGGCGGCGCAGTCCGGGAAAATGCCTGTCCAGCGCCGCATAAAAATATTCCCGGTCGCCTGCGCGGAGCGTCACGCCGATCCCGAAGCAGACGATACCCTTCACCTGCGCTTCAATGCAGTACCGCAGAATCCCGCGCAGGTTTTCTTCCGTATCATTGAGAAACGGCAGCAGCGGCGTCAGCCAGACGACCGTCGGGATCCGGTGCTCCCGCATCGTTTCCAGTACCGCAAAGCGCCGCGCCGTCGTGCAGACATGCGGCTCAATGATCCGGCAGAGATCCTCGTCGGCAGTCGTCAGCGTCATCTGCACGACCGCTTTTTTCTGTTCGTTGATCTGCTCCAGCAGGTCAAGATCCCGCAAAATCAGATCAGATTTGGTCAGCACTGCCGCGCCGAAGCCATACTGCGCAATCAGCTCAAGACAGCGCCGCGTCAGCCGGAGTTCCCGTTCCGGCGGCATATACGGATCGCTCATGGAGCCGGTTGCGATGATGCATTTTCTGCGCTTTGTCCTGAGCGCCTGTTCCAGCAGCGCCGGTGCATTTTCCTTGACTTCAATATCCTCAAACGCATGCGTGAACTGATAGCAGTCGCTGCGGCTGTCGCAGTAAATGCAGCCGTGCAGGCAGCCGCGGTAAATGTTCATGCCGTTCTGCGCAGAGAGGATCGACTTTGCTTTCACCGTATGCATATGCTCACCCTTTCGGCTGATACGGCATCTCCTGCGGCAGCAGTGCGGAGATATCTTCTCCCGCTTTCCGCCGGAGATTCAGCGCCCGCACCTGCTCTGAAATGTCAGTGATGCGCACAATCCAGTCCTGCACATAGTCCTGCACGGCCTTTCCGCGCAGACCGAGCTGAATGGAGCGGTACGGCAGATCCTGCCCGTTGACGTCCTTTTCCGGATCCCACTGCACGCGGACATCCGAATGCTGCACGGCAG
>JAFZBC010000374.1:0-2095 GCA_017561965.1 Oscillospiraceae bacterium | reverse complement strand
GCTTCCTCATCTGCGGGGATCGGGATCGGCCGAAACAGGGTATTCCGGAAGATGTTGATGATCCCGTCGGGGAGCGACGCTGCGGCATTGCTGACGGATACGGAAATGTTCGCCAGCAGAGATGTGAGTTTGCGGTAGGCGGCGTCTTCGATGTCCAGCCCTGAAGGCCAGAGATCTGCGTAGCTGCTGGTACCGTCCGCGATTTTTCTGATAAGCACAGTCCGGATAAAGCCGAAATACACAGCTGCTCCGATTCCAAGGGAGACGGCCGCTCCTTTCAGGTTGACGGGAGAGAACCAGTGTACGGCATGCGCGGGGGATGACCCGTTCATAAAACTTTGTGAGAGCTCGGCAAGACGGAGCATGGTCGCATCGGGGAAAGCCCCGAAAACCGGGAACAGCAGAGCCGGGATGACGATTGTGAGCGCGCTGAGAGGCTTCATTGCCGGCCTGATGCTGTCGTACTGCTTTTGCAGCTTATCATCGGAGTTTTTTTCAATGAATACGGCGGTGAAGAGCTTTGTCATATACGCGGCGGTAAGTCCGCCGGAGAGAAGGAATATCCATTCAACGCCTTTCATGACGGTTGTGCTGCTTCCGTGCTCTGCCAGCATTTCGGTGTATTCGACGAGGCTTTCATGCAGAAGCGTT
Source organism: Oscillospiraceae bacterium (assembly GCA_017561965.1). GTDB lineage: Bacteria > Bacillota > Clostridia > Oscillospirales > Ruminococcaceae > Firm-04. The sequence goes on along the minus strand of JAFZBC010000374.1, from coordinate 1,444 downwards.
TTGCTGATGTATCCGCTGAAGAGCGGCACGCCGGCAATTCCGAGCGCGGCAGAGAGAAACGCGAGCATCAGCAGGGGCTTTTTCCGGCCGTATCCGCGTATGCTGTTCAGGTCCAGCTGATGGCATTTCATGTACACTGCGCCGGCCGACAGGAAAAGCACCAGCTTGAAAAGCGAATGGTTCATCATGTGCAGCACGGTGCCGCGGACAGCCAGTGCATTCTCCTCACCGAGCAGGCACTGCATGGCAATCCCCGTAAGGATAAATCCGATCTGCGATACGGAGGAACAGGCGAGTGTGCGCTTCAGATTCACGGAGAATACAGCGATAAAAGCGCCTGTGAACATAGTGAGCACTGCAAGGACCAGCATCACGGTTCCCCAGGCCCTGTCGTACGGAAAAACCCGGCAGGAGAGCACAAGGATGCCGAAGATTCCCGCTTTTGTCAGGATACCGGAGAGCAGCGCGGAAGCCGGTGCAGGCGCGGCGGGGTGTGCTTTCGGCAACCAGATGTGGAGCGGATACATCCCGGCCTTCGCTCCGAACCCGAAGAAGATCAGTGCGCCGGCCAGATACAGCTTTGCCCGCCCGTCCTGCGGAACGGCGGAACAGGCTGCGGTCAGCTCGGAAATCACGAGCGTTCCGGTGAGCCCGTTCAACAGGAGCAGGCCCATGAGCATAACCATTCCGCCCAGCACTGCAACAGCCAGATAGGTCTGCCCGGCACGCATGGCGGCAGGTGCTTCATCATGAATCACCATCACATAGGAAGTGAAGGACATGATCTCAAAGAACAGGAAGGTTGTCAGCAGTTCTGCAGAGAAAAATACGCCGACGGTCGCTCCGAGCGTCATGAAGGCAAAGAAATAATAGCGGTTGCGGTTCCGGTAATGTTCAAGGTATTCTTCTGAGAAAACAGTGGTGCACAGCCACATAAAGCCTGCAATGCAGGCATACAGTGCCCGGAAGCCGTCCGCTTCAAAGCGCAGCCCGCCGAGTATGCGGGGCATTGTGTTTTGAATCTCAGCCCCGCGGGAAACGGAAATCAGAACTGAGGTCAGCAGAAGAAGCTCAGCTGCCGCCGCCGCATCGGCAAAAAGATTGCGGCTGTGTTTGCTGTTCCTGCCGATGCAGTAGCAGATCAGCGCGGCGGCCATGGGGAAGAAGGAAGCTGCGGGCAGCAGGAATCCGGTATGGCTAATCATGTCTTACACCCCCTTCAGGTCCCTGCGATGATCTGCTGCAGAAGCCTCATAAGAGGCTCTGAACAGAAGCTCAGCGCCAGAATAGCCGCCGAGAGTATGGCAAACGGTATCAGCATCAGCAGTCCCGGATCCCTGTCGCGCTCTGTGAAAACGCACATATCCTCCCTGCTGGTGAGGAAGGCCCGCACGGAGAATGGGAGCAGATAGGCTGCCGTGAGCAGCGCGGAGATCAGCAGCGC
>JAFZBC010000373.1:0-9062 GCA_017561965.1 Oscillospiraceae bacterium | reverse complement strand
CGGTGATAATCCGGAAACAGATGCAGCGACTGATAGTAGAGGATCAGTCCGAGCGTGCCGCGCTCCTGTTCCGAGAGCGCGGATGCGGGCGTCGTACATTCCACGGCAATATACTCGGCCAGTGCAAAGCCCTCGTGCCCGTTGAAGCTGATCTTGAGCCAGCGGTTGTTGGAATCGTAAACATTTCCGCTGCGCACAAAGCCGAGTACCTCCACCTCTGTTTCCGGTTTCAGTGTCTGGAGACTCGCAGAATTGACATCCGGGGCGGTGCGGAAGTTCAGCCCGTCCCGCGCAATGACACGGCCGGTGCAGCGGAGTGCGGCGAAGTTTTCGTCATAGATCTGCTCCAGATCATAATTGGATACGGCATTCTCCGGTACCGCCTCTGAGGATTCCGGGGCTGCCTGCGAATCGGCAGAAGCGGGCTGAGCACCGGCAGTTGTCACGGGTGCAGTATCAGGGGTTTCAGCAGTTGTTTCCGCGGCTGATTCTGTTGTTTCAGCAGTGGCAGCGGTGGTTTCCGCCGGACTGACATTCGCCGCCGGAGCCGGTTGTTCGGTGCCGCATCCGAACAGCAGCAGACAGGCTGCTGCCGGAATCAGAGCAAAGCGTTTATTCATGATTCGGCCTTCTTTCTGTATATGAATGATTGATTCTATCTTACCATATTTCGCAGGAAAAGTCAAATATTCGTCAAAAAACGCCTGAACCAATTGGGAACAGGCGTTTACGTCAAATGGAATATTGAATTACCAATCTCTCCGGATCGCGGCTGCGTCCATGGAGCGCACATGCCTGGTCAGCAGTCTGCTGAGCGGGAAGAACAGCAGATAGACGGGAACAGCGGCGATGACTGTACGTACAGCGACCGGAATCAGCAGATCCGTCCAGAGGCGTTCACGGCCGGGTGTCCGGAATATCCCCGCAGTCAGAAACCATCGAAGTATCCCGTGCAGAAAGGCACAGGCTGCGGTCATCACCATATAATGCAGAAAACTGCGGCGCAGAATCTGCTCAAACAGCAGGCAGACCAGCGTGCAGAAGCATACCATATAGATTGCGTTTGTGCTGAGTGCCGAACCGCAGGCAAGGTCAATGCAGAGCCCGGCGATGACGCCGCCCGCCATGCAGAAATAGAGATCTTCGTTCATGCTGATGCAGATTGCAGCCGGAATGACCCACAGAGCATGGGTGCCGCCGCCGAGCATCGGTACGGCACAGAGCAGCAGAATCAGAATGCTCAGTGCTTTCCGGAAACCGTTCCGGCGTATTGTCCGCTGTTCGGAGCGCGTCCGGCGCTGCCGCTGCTGCTTTTTGTTACCCACCGAAGGACTCACCCTTTCCTTCAAAATCAAGCAGAACGGTCACGGCCTCCAGCTTTTCGTAGTCCACGGACGGCACAAGAATTGCATACTTTGCAAGTCCGGTATCCTCAATGCCGGTTTCGGTGATATTGCCGACTGGCAGACCGTAGGGGAACAGCCCGGTGGTGCCTGCCGTGATGATCAGGTCGCCGTTTGCAGCGGTGCTTTTTTCGTCGAGATACATCATTTTTGCCTGATTGTCCGAAACGGCGCGCAGATCGCCCTCGACAATGCCGCTGTCACCGGTACGGAGCACAACTGCGCCGACCGACAGCTCCGGCGAGAGAATCGTCGTGACAGTGGAGTAATGCGGGCTGATTTCCGTGATGACGCCGATCAGGCCTTCACCGCAGACAACAGGGGAGTTCAGCGTGATACCGTCCTCCTCGCCGCGGTCAATCAGAAAGCCGTGCGCGAGATCATTGGTCAGCGGCATGAGTACCTTGCAGGGCTCGGACAGGACAAAGTCGCTGTGCTTTTCCTTGATGGACAACTGATCGCGCAGGGCTTCAAGCTCCTGCATTGCATCGTCATAGCCGATCAGCTGGCTGTTGAGATCCGCAATTTCCTGCCGGAGCCGTGCATTCTCCTCACGGTATGCTTTTGACTGGAAATACGTATCGAGCTTTTCGTTGACGTTTCCGGACACGGACGCAGAAAAGCGGCGTACCGGAGCGGTCACGCCGCGGAGCGCGCGCGTCAGATGATCTGTGCGGGCTCCGGATTTCAGCGAATACAGCATGATGCCGGTCAGCACAGCCAATACGCAAAGCAGCACACGGAACTTGGTGCTGCGGAAAAATGCGTTGAGATTCATGGGATGCTGCTCCTTTGGTTTTGTTCGTTTTCTCTGTTACTGTTTGTGGTGGGCTCCGAGCTCAACATTCGGGTGTGCTTCACGAAGATGCGCCTTGAGTGCATTGAAGGATTCCGCACTGATGACATGCTCCATGCGGCAGGCATCTTCTGCGGCAGTTTCCGTGCTGACGCCGAGATCGACGAGCCACTGCGTCAGGATGCAGTGCCGTTCGTAGATACGCTCCGCGACTTCCGTTCCGCTGTCAGTCAGCGTGATGTTTCCGTCCGCCGCGATTGTGATAAAGCCGCCGTCGCGCAGGATTCCCATCGCACGGCTGACGCTCGGCTTTGAAACGTCAAGCTCATGTGCAATATCCACGGCTCTGACATAGTTTTCGCGCAGATGAAGCACGAAGATCGTTTCCAGATAGTTTTCTCCGGATTCGTACAGCTTTGCCATTTCGTCTTATACTCCTTTATGATTTGCTTCACAGACCGCACAGACTGTCAGTACACCGTCTGCGGCGCGGAACCGGATATCGTATCCGGCGAAGCTGACGCCGTAGATGCGTGCAGGGTCATCTGCGTAGCCCGGGCGCGGATCCTGCTCCAGCACGGCAACGGCAGCATCCTGCTTGTCAGCAGGGAGCTGAGCGAGCAGTTCAGCGGGGAATTCGACGCGTATCCCGTACTGCCTTGTCTTTTCTGTGTAGCCCTCTGAGGCCTCCGGCTTGCAGTCTGCAACGGGGATATACGGTTTGATGTCGTAGATCGGTGTGCCGTCAAGCAGATCAATGCCGGATACAATCAGCCGCACCGGCTGTGTATCAGCAAGCACTGATTCCAGCCGGACGCAGGACATGCCGAGGCCGTTCGGCCGGAACGGTGCGCGTGATGCGAACACGCCGACACGCGTATTTCCGCCGAGCCGCGGCGGGCGAACCGTTGCCGACCATCCCTTTCCGGACTGCTTCTCCGCGGCATGAAAGCCCCAGATCAGCCAGATATGTGAGAACGCATCCAGTCCGCGGACGGCATCCGGCTGACTGTACGCAGGCTGAAACACGATTTCTCCTTTCAGCGCCGGAATCAGTCCGCTTTGCCGCGGCAGTCCGAATTTGTCCGTAAAATCTGTCCGGATATAAGCGACCGGTTCGATTCGCAGAATGCCGTCATCAGTCATAGATGATGTCGCTCTTTTTGTAGTATGCGTTCAGCTTGTCACTGGTAGAAAGCGTGAATGTGACGGTCAGACATCCGATGATTGCGAGAATGTAGAAGATGATCGACCTGACGCCGCCCTCGGCACCGGCCTTGACGGAAATCAGCTGTACGATGCCGGGAATGAACAGCAGGATGGAGGTCAGGATGAAAATACCCGAAGTCAGACCCTTGATCTTTTTGACACGCGTTACGATTGTGAAGGAGAGGATGAACAGCAGAACGCCGAGCAGCATGTAGATCTTGTCAAAGAATCCGAAAGCGCCGTCCTTCATGCTGGTGTCGCTGTATGCACCCGTAGAATACAGGAATGTACAGACGCCGGAGAGCGCGCCGATCACGGTCATGGCGATGGAAACGCCGAAGCCTTTTTCTGCAAGTGCTTCCTGCTGCTGGAGGCGGAGCAGCGCCATATCCTCACGGGCGCGCTTCTGTTCCTCGGCGGTGCGCTCGGGAATATCCTTCAGGCTGTCGCTTGCACGCTTTGCGGCGGCGCGTTTTGCAGCCTCAAGATCCTCCTGATTGAAAGCGGCAGGGCGGGGTGCTTCCGGTGCAGGCTCCTCGAGCAGCGCACTTGCATCGACCTGCGGAAGCGCTTCATGCACCGGTTTCTTTTCCGGCTGCTGATAGGTTTCCGGTTCAGAGAGCAGTGCAGCTGCCGCCTGCTGCTGTGCAGCGGCCTGTGCTGCGATTGCAGCCTCCTGCGCCTGAATGCGCTGGCGGTTGATGAACTCTGCTTTCAGATCGGCGATTTCTTCTTCGGTATACGGCGGCTGACCTGCTGCAGCGCGCTGCTGCTGCAAAATAGCAATCTGCTCGTCCGACAGTTCCTGGTACTGCGGCTGAACATTCTGTCTGCGCGGATCGGAATATGTCATATCACCAAGCAGCTGTGCTTCTAAGCTCTTCGGATCATCCATTGTATTGTTCTCCTTTTTATTCAAAGAATCATCAGGTGCGGCAGGCTATACAGCCGCATGATACTATTATAGCAGAAATATCCGGAAATTGCAATAGAAATCGGAAAATTCTTCTGCTGAAATCCGTGAAAAAAGCCCGCTGTGTGAAATCTGATATGTCATTTGCGGACATCATGCAAAAACTCCCACGCAATGCTGCATGGGAGTTCTGATGCATGCGCGGGATCCCCGCGGATGCTGCTGACCGGACTTGAACCGGTACGGTGTATCCACCGAGAGATTTTAAGTCTCTTGCGTCTGCCGATTTCGCCACAGCAGCATATGCAACATTATAGCACAACTCCGCAAAAATGTCAAGGATGCTTCCGCAAAAAAACGCAGCACCCGGAAAGCCCGGATGCTGCACCCTCAATATTATTCCTTTGTTTCGTCCTTGTTCTCGTCACGGTGTTTTGCAAATTTCCGCAGCGTGTAGCCCTCCTTGATGTGGAGCGTGCCACGGTCGATGGCCAGCGCGTAATCCGGGACATCCGTTGTAATGGTCGCACCGGCAGCGGTGTAGCAGTCCTTGCCGAGAGAAACCGGCGCAATCAGATTGTTGTTACAGCCGATGAAAGCGTGATCGCCGATCTCGCAGCGGGATTTTTTCAGACCGTCGAAATTGACGGTAACGGTGCCGCAGCCGATGTTGACATGCTTGCCGATGTCGCTGTCACCAAGATATGCAAGGTGGGCAATCATCGTACCTTCGCCGATTTCGCTGTTCTTGATCTCGACAAAATCGCCGATTTTCGCTTTTGGACAGATATGCGAATTCGGTCGGATATGGACATACGGTCCGATGCGGACGTCACTGTCGATCGTGGAATCGTAGGCCTGAACGGTATTCAGCGTGACATTGTCGCCGATCACGGTGTTCTCAATCACACAATTCGGACCGATTTTGCAGTTTTCGCCGATGACCGTATTGCCGCGGATGATCGTGCCCGGGAGAAGCTCTGTGCCTTTGCCGATCTGCACATGACGCTCGATGATGATGCCGTCCGTGCAGACAATGCCGATGCCCTCATCCATGAGATCGTTGAGCTTTCGCATTCTGGCAGCTTCGTTCAGTCTGAGCAGACCCTTTCTGTCATTGGCGCCGAGTACGACATCGGGATTGTCGGAGCGGAATGCACCTGCGCGCAGCCCGCTTTCCAGCGCAATCGCAATCGTATCGGTCAGATAGTATTCACCCTGCTTATTGTTGTTTGTGATTCTTCCGAGCAGCCCGATCAGGTCGCTGGTGCGGAACCAGTAGCAGCCGGAGTTGATCTCGCGGATTGCGCGCTGCTCGTCCGTCGCATCTTTTTCCTCAACGATACCGGCAATGCCGCTGTCCGTGCGCAGGATCCTGCCGTATCCGGTCGGATCTGCGACCTCCGCCGTGATGACCGTGACAGCGTTGTTTTCCTTGATATGGCGTTCCAGAGATTTGCTGATGGTTGCAGCATCAATGAACGGGGCGTCGCCGCAGAGCACAAGCGTATTGCCGTTTGCGCCTTCATTGAGGAACGGGATCGTCTGCATGACGGCGTGTCCGGTGCCGAGCCGCTCTGCCTGATATGCAGTTGCGCATCGGTCGCCGAGATAGGAGCAGATCTGTTCTGATTCGTAGCCGGTCACGACGCAGATGCGCTCCAGACCGCCTTTTTCGCATGCACTGAGCACCCATTCGAGCATCGGTTCTCCGAGCACCTGAAACATCGGCTTCGGGATCGGCGCCTTCATGCGCTTGCCTTGTCCTCCGGCGAGAATAACAGCCTGATTCATAGTATCATTGTGTCCTTTCCGTGTTTTTTTCAGCCTGCGGAATCTCCGCATCGGTTTTATTATAACACAAATTCCGGATGCGGTCAAGAGATTCTATAAAATAGTGCGCCGCGGATGCAATATAATTATATGAAATGCAGGAAGCTGTTCTGTTTACCGGACAAATCCGGATTTGTACTTGACAAATACGCAGAATGGAGATATAATAAAAAGTACGATTCATAAATCGGACAAACCGGAGCCGTCTGCCGTGCCGTACAGCCGTATCGCCGCGCAGGCCGCTTCTTTTGAGATATTGAAGAAAACGGAGGTTGACAGTATGGAAACCATCAGTGAGATCGCTGCACGCATCCGTGAGCTGCGCGAGGTGTGCGACTATACGCAGGAACAGCTTGCAGAGGAGCTCGGCCTGACGGCGGAGCAGTATGCCGGCTATGAGCAGAACGGCGATTTCCCGATCAGTGTGATCTATGAGATTGCGAACAAGTTCAAGGTCGATTTCAATGAGCTTGTCACGGGCGAGCCGAGCCGCATCGACACCTATCAGGTCGTCCGCCGCGGCCACGGCAAGAGCATCAGCCGCTTCCCGGGGTACCGGTTCAAGGATCTTGCATTCCGCTATGCGGACAAGGTCATGCAGCCGCTGCTTGTCACGCTGGAGCCGTCCGACGAGCCCGCAAAGCTCGTTTCCCACTCCGGTCAGGAGTTCAACCTTGTGCTGAAGGGGAGTATTGCGGTCGTGTTTGAGGATCAGGAGATCATCCTGAATGAGGGCGATTCGATCTACTTCAATCCGACCTATAAGCACGGTCAGCGCTGCCACGGCGATACCAAGGCGCGTTTCCTGACCATGATCGCAGAGTAATCAATCAGAATAAACTGTGTATGGTGCAGCAGCGATACACATGATAATAAAGGAGAACTGATCAATCATGCTGTTAGACCGATATCTGCCCAGGATCGACTTTGATTCCTATGAGGATTTCATCCAGAATTACCGCGTCAATGTGCCGGAGAACTTCAACTTCGGCTGGGACATTGTCGATGAATGGGCGAAGCAGGAGCCGGAAAAAAAGGCACTCGTCTGGCTCAGCCACGAGAAACAGGAGCGTACCTTTACGTTTACCGACATTTCCAGGCTCTCGAATCAGACCTGTCATTATTTCCGCAGCCTCGGGCTCAAAAAGGGCGATGTTGTCCTGCTGATCCTCCGGCGCCGCTGGGAATACTGGGTTATTGCGACCGCGCTTCATAAGCTCGGTGTGATCCTGATTCCGGGCAACCTGCTGTTTACGACACATGATATTGCCTACCGCGGCAACATGGCGGAGATCTCTGCGATCATCGCCTGCGATGACGAGTATATCCGCGGACAGATCGACGGTGCCGCACCGCAGATCAAGACGCTGCGCAAGCTGATCGCTGTTGCAGAGCCGCGTGAAGGCTGGGACTTCTTTGAGGACGAGATTGCGAAATATCCCGATACCTTTGAGCGTCCGACCGGCGACGAAGCAACCAAAGCGACCGATACCATGCTGATCTACTTCACGTCCGGTTCGACCGGTATGCCGAAGATGGTATGTCATAATTTCGCGCATCCGCTCGGCCACATCGTCACCGCAAAATACTGGCATCAGGTGCAGGAGAACAAGCTGCATATGTCCATTTCGGATTCCGGCTGGGCAAAATTCGGCTGGGGCAAGATCTACGGCCAGTGGATCTGCGGCGCGATTCAGTTTGTCTATGACTTCACCGGCAGATTCGATGCCAAGGACATGCTGTCCGTCATCAGCAAATATAAGCTGACGACCTTCTGCGCACCGCCGACCATGTACCGCTTCATGCTCCAGGAGGATATGACGCAGTTTGACCTTTCTTCGATCCAGAACTTCTGCAACGCAGGCGAGCCGCTGAATCCGGAGGTCTTTAACCGCATTTACGAGCTGACCGGCAAGAAAATGCGCGAGGGCTTCGGCCAGACCGAGGGTACGGTGCTGATTGCGAACTTCCCGTGGATTGATCCGAAGCCGGGCTCCACCGGAAAGCCGTCGCCGCTCTATAATATCCACCTGCTCCGTCCGGACGGCACCGAATGCGAGGACGGTGAGGAAGGCAGCATCATGGCATGCGGCATCGACAAGAACCATCCGACCGGTCTGTTCTGTGGGTATTACAAGAATCCGGAACTGACCAAGGCTGTGCTCGGCGGTCAGAATTACGATACCGGCGACGTTGCATGGCGCGATTCCAAGGGCTATTACTGGTTCGTCGGCAGAAATGACGATGTGATCAAATGTTCAGGCTACCGCATCGGACCGTTTGAGGTCGAGAGTGCGTTGCTGACGCATCCGGCGGTTGTGGAATCTGCGATTACCGGTGCGCCGGATCCGATCCGCGGACAGGTTGTCAAGGCGACCGTTGTGCTTGCCAAGGGTTATACGCCTTCTCCGGAGCTAACAAAGGAGCTCCAGAACCATGTGAAGAAGGAAACTGCGCCGTATAAGTATCCGCGTGTGATCGAGTATGTCGATGAGCTGCCGAAAACGCTCGGCGGCAAGATCAAACGTGCCCAGATCCGCCACACCGACGAGGAAAACGCTGCGAAGTGAGATCGTTTTCTTCACGAATCAGCAATCAGAATCCATATGACACTAAAAAGCGCCGACTGGTTTCAGCCGGCGCTTTTTGATATGGAATGATATTATTCAATCAGGCCGATGCCCCAGATCGTGAACTGACCGCTTCCAGTGATCGAAACATCCAGATCACCGGTCGTATCCTGATAATAGCCGAGTTCCGCATCCGGACCGCCCCAGCAATACTGCTTGTTGCCGTTGACCTTGGTCGTTTTGCCGTTGACTGTTACGTCAATGCTGCCCATGCCGGAGCTGTTCGCCTTGAACACGATAATCAGACCCTTGCCCGTGGTCTTGAACTTCATCGGGCT
>JAFZBC010000372.1:0-2943 GCA_017561965.1 Oscillospiraceae bacterium | reverse complement strand
GGTGGTCGTGGTGGTGCGTGTCGTGGTTTTCTTCTCCTCGGAGCTAACAGCCGTCGCTTCGCGCTCGCGGCGGATTGCGTCAAGGTCAAAGCCCTCCGGATCAACCGGCGGGAGCTCATTGGCGTCCAGGAACGCGGTCAATTCGCGTCTGTCCGGATCGAACTTGCGCTCCAGCACGGCAACATACTCGCGGAACACAGGCTTGCCGCCGACGGTCAGCACCTCATTCTGCTCCGGCACGCCGAGCGCCGCCAGGTTATCGTCGCTCATGCGGGACAGTCTGAGCTCGCAGGTCGGCGTCAGACCGATTTCCACCATCTTGTCAAAGTCCAGTGAGGTCGTGAAATCCTCATCGACCAGCGAAACGCGGAAGAACTTTGCGAAGCGCTCGTCGATCGGATCCTTTTCGCTGCCGTAGCCCAGCTTATGCCGCTGGCTGCGCGACAGCGAGCAGACTTTGATATCCTCCGCATAGCCGACGTTCAGACCGAGCAGCTTCATCTGCTCCGCGTCCAGCGTGAGCGTCGTATTCGGGTTGTTGGCGATCAGCTCCTTCGTGATCTCCGCTCTGGTCTGAACGCTCCATTTTGCGTCAAATTTATCAAGCGGACGCTCATGATAGACCTCCTGCGCATAGCCCTTTGCGAACCATGTGCAGTATTTGTACGTCACATCCGCGGTATTCGGCTCCACGGAAACATAGGTGTTGCCGTCGCCCTGGTCAAGCACCTGTACGACGGAATAGCGGTATCTGCCGTTTTCGGTGACGCCGCGCTCGATGACCTTTTCCTCGGTTGCCGGCTGGAGGATGCTCTGCACCGTCAGGAACACGAATGCGCCGAGAATATAGATCATGATGAACACCGCGCCGAAGATCGTTTTCGGGCCCTCGCTCGTCCCGCTCGCCAGATAGGTGATGACCACCATGAGCAGCAGCGGCACCAGCAGAACCAGGTGGCGGTAATTGAACAGGATGATCGGCAGATAAAACGGCATCGAGAACATGATGACGAGCCGCGTCACGATCTGCCTGCGCGTGAAGAGCATCACGGCACCGAAGAAGATGCACGCCAGCGTGACAAGGAAGCAGTAAAAGCCGCGGTGATCCTCCGGAATGTCCAGCCGGTAGAACATGCTGTTGTATGCCAGACGGACAACGCCCTTGAAATACAGCAGGGAGAGCAGAGAAACCAGGAACTGGATCACGCCCAGGAAGAACCTGCCGTTTTTCGTCTGCACGGCTTCCTTTGCACTTGCAGCCAGCGCGCGGAACTGGTCCGCAGGCGCCGCCGCCTTTTTTCCGCGGCGCGCCGCGGGTCTTTTTCTTGCTTTCGTATTCGTACTCATGATGACACCTTTCGGATTCGGGCATATTTTGCCATGATTTTTTTCGTACCGGCCTGATCGAATGCGATTTCCAGCAGGGAATCGCCGCCCATGGGCGAAACGCTGAGCACCGTCCCCTCACCGTGGACAAAGCTCTTCACGCGGTCGCCGGGCGCAAAGCTGACAGCCGGTTCGGCAGGTCTGCTCTGCGGCTTTTTCCACAGATCGACAGCAGGCGCCGTTTTGCTGTGAAAGCCGGCTGCGGCAGATGCGGGCATCACAGGATTGACCTGCTCCACCGCATCGGAATCCATTTCCCGCAGAAAGCGCGAGCTGCTGTTGGATGCCGTCTGGCCGAACAGCATCCGGTAAGAGGCTGTCGTGATGCAGAGCTGCTTTTTCGCGCGCGTCACTGCGACATATGCTAAACGCCGCTCCTCCTCGATCTCCTCGGGGCTGTCCATGCTGCGTCGTCCGGGGAACACGCCCTCCTCCATGCCGACCAGAAAGACCTTTTCAAATTCCAGCCCCTTTGCGGCATGGATGGTCATGAGCGTCATCGCGTCCTGCGATTCATCCGCCCGGTCCTGATCGGTATAGAGGGAGATCTCCTCCAGGAAGCCGTTCAGCGTCGGTTCCTCGCCCTCGTTTTCGGCTGTGTTGATGTAAGAGAGAATGCTGGTTTTCAGTTCGCGGACGTTCTCGATGCGTCCCTCGCCCTCTTCACCGAGCGCCTGGAGCATGTCCGTATAGCCGGTGACATCCAGCAGCGTATCGTAAAAGTCGTCGAGCGTCTGCTCGGAGGCCGCATCGGAAAGCTCCTCAAACATGGCGCCTGCTGTCCGCAGCGCATTGGCACTGCGCGAAAGCAGCGGATAGGAATCGGCCGTCCGCAGCACCTCCACGGGCGAGATCCCGAGATCCAGCGAAATCTTCTGGATATTGGCGAGCGTCTGTGCGCCGATGCCGCGCTTCGGCTCATTGATGATCCGCGAGAAGCGCAGAATGTCATAGGGATTATTGACCACGCACATATATGCGATGATGTCCTTGATCTCCTTGCGGTCAAAGAAGCGCAGACCGCCGTAGATGCGGTACGGGATATTCTCCTGCGCCAGATACCGCTCCAGCGTGTTGGAGAGCGCATGCGTGCGGTACAGCACGGCGTAATCGCTGTATGATCCGCCGGCCTCGACGCCCTTTTTCACGGCCTCGGCCACATAGCGCGCCTCGTCGTTCTGGTCGGCGGCACGGTACCATTTCACCTTGTCGCCCTCTGCAAGATCCGTCCAGAGCGTCTTGTCCTTGCGTCCCTGATTGTTCCGGATCACGGAGTTCGCCGCGCGCAGGATCTGCTTGGTGGAGCGGTAATTCTGCTCCAGCCGGATGACCTTGCAGTCCGGGAACTGCTCCTCAAACGACAGGATATTCTCAATCGTCGCGCCGCGGAATTTATAGATGCTCTGGTCATCGTCGCCGACGACGCAGAGATTGCGGTGCTTTTCGGCCAGCAGCCGGATCAGCTCATACTGCGCGGGGTTCGTGTCCTGATACTCGTCCACGAGCAGATACCGGCAGCGGTTCTGGTATTTTTCCAGCACATCCGGGTTTTCCCGG
>JAFZBC010000371.1:0-11314 GCA_017561965.1 Oscillospiraceae bacterium | reverse complement strand
TCGGTCTGACCGGCAGCATTCTCCTTTGCCGCAAAGAACACACCGTCACAGTATGCACAGGGGACATGACCGGTGGCCTGGTCACGCAGCAGTCCGGTATTCTGCTTCAGAACATGCGCGATCTTCTTGTCCCATTCAAAGCTGCACCACTCATCCCGCATGTTCTGATACCACATCTTCCCGTCATAGATGCACCATGCAATCGCATCCGGATATGCATCCGGTGCAACCGGAATCTCGTACTCCGCAATCAGATTCAGGGAATTGTCAAGGCGCACCAGCGTTCCGCCGTTCTTGGTCACGAACACATCGCCGGTTTCCTCGTCCTGGCGCCAGGTTTCCCATTGTACGCCGTTGCTGTCCGCATCCCAGCCGTGATCGCCGGCAACCAGCGACGTGATCAGCTTCTGCGTATGATTCCGGATATCCACCAGCAGCAGATACACACTGTAAGTGCCGTTTCCGTTGCTGTTGAACAAATCGCCATTGTATGTGACGCTGCATTTCACAAGATATTTTCCGGTATAGACCTTTCCTGCGCCGGGCAGCGGAGAAATGCCAAGCACCTCCAGCCGGTTGCCGCCGGTTTCGCTGACGGCGGTGCCGTCAATCTGCGTGATCTCAAACATCAGCTCTTCGTCGCCGGTTGCAGTATCAACACGGAAGCTCTTTCTGCCGCGCTGCATCCACAGCTCATTGCCGACGCGCATCATCATGATCTGCTTGTCAACATATTCATAGATGTCACTGTTCGGATGTGTCTGCTGTCCCTCAAAGTTATAGTGATACAGCGGGCAGCTTTCATTCTGATGATCACATCCGGTCTTCCGGCAGATGCTGCCCAGATACTTCACGCGGATCAGGCCGTCCGCGCTGTGCTGCGCGGAAAAACGTCCGCCGGTCTGCCCAAGCTCATAGTAGGATTCGTCATCTGTCCAGTAATCGTTGCAGACCCAGCGCAGCGGGCCTCTGCCGCCGCAGATGTTATAGCCGTTTTCAACCGTAAACTTTGCCGCAGCTGTGGTTCCGGCCGCCGTTGTGACACCGGTGCCGGTGACGGTCGTCCCGGTCAATGCGCTGCCCGTGCCGCTCACGGCCGTTGTGGAAACGGACTCGGCAGTGCTGCTTTCCTCCGGCGTGCTGAGGCTGTAATTGACGCCGTAGAACAGCACCTTACCAGTTTTCAGGTCAACCAGCGCGCCGTCCTCACCGTGTCTGGCGGGGCGCGGAATCGTATCCACAGACTTCGGCAGATGCACAATCAGCATATCCTCAGACTCATACAGGGACATTGTAAGCTCCGGCATGCCGTAGGTTTCCGTATCGAAATACTGATCCACCGGGACAGAGAACACGCGCTGCTCATCTTTGCGGTCAAATGCGCTTTTGTAAATACTGTATGCACCGTCCGCCATCACGCCGCGGTAACATGCCGTTCCGGCGTAGACATATGAATTATCAGCGATTTCCGATTCTGTCACGGTTCCGTTCGTCAGATCCACGGTCAAAAGGTACGCCGGATCATTGTCCGACAAGCTCCCGGCCGGATCATACTTGCTTGCGGACATATACAGCTTCTGGTCCTTCACTGTCAGCACATAGAACCCGACATAATTCTGCGGCGATTCCCATACGGTCTTTTCCGTCAGCGAACCGTCTGCCTCCAGCTCATACCGCACGACAATGCCGGCCATCTCGCTGACTGCATAATAGCCCGTTTCGGTATCCGGGAACAGAATGGGATAGCTTGAACTGGTCTGTTCCACGGCTTTTTTCGTCTGAAGATCGCAGATCAGCTTGGTATAAAACTGCCCATAGGTATCGTATTCGACACAGATCAGACGGTCACTGAGCTTTTGGATGCCATAGATGCGGTCTGCTTCCACGCTCATCGGGAACTGCCATGCGGCAATGTCGATCAGCTCGGTTTCCTTGCCGAAGCTGTCGGTTTCAAAAACCTTATTGTCATGCAGACGGAACAGGTTTTTGCCGTCCATAAACAGATTCGCAGGCTTTTCGTCCTCCCCGACGGCGATCACTTTCCCGCCGCTGCGGACAGACCACTTATAGTCATACTCGTAGACATAATCGTCATCATAGCAGATCGTCCCGTCCGTGCCGCTGATCTGATGCAGTTCACCGTGACCGCCGAACAGATTCTGCTGCTTTTCCAGATCTTCAACCAGGCTGCTTTCCGTATCGGAATTGGCGGTGTCGATCTTCTCCTTATTCGCCTTGTAGGCGATCATTCCAATCACGACCGCGAGCGATGCCGCAACGGCACCGAAGCTCACTGTCATTTTCCGGATCTGCCGGATTCTTCGCCGCTGCGCGCCGTCCCAGGAAACAGCTTCCTCCAGATACTCGCCGCGGATCGCACCCATAATATTCATATAATCCTGCTCTTTCACAGCAATCCCTCCTCCTCAAGATGTTCCTTCAAATGGCTGCGCGTCCGCAGGAGCGTCATTTTGACCTTGCTCTGGCTGACGCCGCATTTGTCTGCGATCTCTTTGATGCTGAGATTGCCCCAGTACCGCAGCACGAACATCACTCTTGTTTCTGCCGGAAGATCACCGAGAAAGCTGTTCAGCTCATCCGATACCGCTCTGGCATCGAGCTCCGCCTCCGGGTTATCCTTTGAGGCCAGCACTTCCTCGATCTCGCTGAGCGCAACCGCGACCTCTCCGCCGCCGCGCTTGGCAGCCTTTTTGGAGGCGCGCCGGTTGCACGCCAGATTCCGCACGGTCACAGTCAGGAAGGCAGCCAGATTCTGCGGCTTTGCAGGCGGTATCGCCTCCCACAGCTTAAACAGAGCGTCGTTGACACATTCCTCTGCGTCCTCGCGGCTGCCGAGGATGCACTTCGCAATGCTCTGACAAAGGCCGCCGTACTTTTTTTCGGTATGTGCAATCGCCTGCTGGTCACGGCGGAAATACAGCGCAATGATCTGATCGTCGGCAATGTTCTGCATACGGTTCAACTCCTTATGTTTTGACTTCTGAGGTCCCTCTAACCCTTACGACAGGAACAGCAGCGGGTGCGTCACAAAAAAAACACAAAATTTTTTTACGTTTGACTTTCGGCGGGATCTGTGTTATAATAAATCCAAATTTCAGGAACCTGGAGGAACAATTATGGCAATGGGCATTCAGCCGGAGGAGCTGATCGCGGAATACTGCGATCTGGATGCGGTATCCCGCGCACTGCACCGCGGGGACGCCGCAGCGGCAGAGGCAGAAATCGACAAGGCGATGCAGGCATTTCTCGCAGAGGATCCCGATGCGGAAACGCTCGCACTGCTCGTCAACTGTCTGTTCGTGGTACTGCAATACCATGTATTCTATACATATTTAGATGAGAAATCGTTTGCACTCGGGGAGCAGTATGCCGACCGCCTTGCCATGCGGAAGGACTGGGAGGCATGGAATGCCGGTGCTGCACTCTCGGATGCGGCATGGATCACGCCCGCTGCGGAACAGACCAAAACTGCTGTGTTTGAAGCCATCCGCGCACTGCATCTGACGGCGGATGATTTCGACGAGGTGCCTGCGCCTGAGATGAAAGAGCCGAAATGGCAGAAGAAAACCTACGGGGATTTTGAGCTTGTCACGATCGCGGACGCCGAAATCACTGACGACGGCGGACTTGCAAAGGACAAATCCCCGGAAGGCAAAAGCTATATTCTGAAAGACGCGGACGGCGTCACATACTATCTGAACAATATCCGGAAATCCGCAGTCCCCGGCGGTCTGGACGCGGAAGAGGAACACCTCTACACCGCAGACGGCTGGATCGACGGCTACACCGGAAAGCAGCCGCGCGAGATCGAATTTGAGATTTACGACGGCGGATTCATTTTCACGTACAGCACCGACGGCACGGACGATTCCTGCACCGCGCAGGATCCGCGGTGGATGCCCTATGAAATCTGGGTGCAGAGCCGGATCGCAAGGCGCCGCGCACAGCAGAAGGCATTCCTGGCAAAATACGGGCACTGAGCGCAAAAAATCCCAGTATGAAAGGCGGGACGTTCCTTGGCATCCTTTTCCAATCAGACCAAGCAGGAAATCTGCGGCAGCATCCGGAAACCGGCAGAGCGCCGTTCGTTCCTGACCGGCATTCTGCTCGGGACAAGGCGGTTTTCGGCGGAAGAAATTGTGTTCCAGACCGAATGTGAGGCACTGGCCGTCCTGCTCCCGCAGCTCATTCAGAGCGCCGCACCGCAGCTCCGCTTTGACACGGAATTCCGCAGCCGGAGCAGCAAGCAGCCGGTCTGGTGCTTTACGGTCACCGGCACAGCTCAAACGGCCGCGCTCTGCAAGGCACTCAGTATTTCGCAGGCACAGCGCACGGAAACCGTCCGCACCCTGAGCCCGCAGGCCTTTGCAGCCGCACTCGCGGGATGTTTTGTCATCAGCGGCAGCGTCACCGATCCCGAACGCGGCTATCACCTGGAAATGGCGATCCCCGATGCGGCGCTTGCAGAAGCACTCCGCGAAAAGCTCGCGGATATTCAGCCGGATATCCCGCTGAAAGCGACCGTCCGCAAGGGCGATACCGTGCTGTATCTGAAACAGAATGAGCAGATCTGCGATGCACTGACCTATATCGGTGCGCCGAATGCGTCCATGTCGCTGGCAGAGCAGCAGATTTACAGGAGCTTCCGCAGTCAGACGAACCGGCGCACAAACTGCGACCTTGCAAACATCGACAAGACCATCGCGGCGGGCATGCAGCAGGTGCGGGATATTGAGCTGATCCGCGACACGATCGGGCTGGATCAGCTGCCGGAAAACCTCCGGGAAATCGCCGCAATCCGCCTGCGTGATCCGGAGGCCAGCCTGACCGATCTCGGCGGGCAGTGCAATCCCCCGCTTTCGCGCTCCGGCGTTCACCACCGGATGCAGCGCATCTCGGAAATCGCAAAAAAACTGGCGCCGCACGCATAACCGGAACAGCCATACAAAGCCGCAGCAGAATCCTCTCTGCTGCGGCTTTTCTGCTTTTTTATCAGGAAGCTGCTTTCAGCTGCGGAACAATCTGATCAAGCATATACTTCGCGCGGTCATAGGCCTGCTGCATTTCCTCCTGGGTATTCATGTTCTCGGCGGGGATCCGCAGCGCCAGATAGCACTCCGGCTGCATCACCGCGGCCTGACCGGTCAGCTCCGTAAAGTTGGTGCCGTCCAGATTCAGACGGAAGCCGTCTGCGAACGGACAGTCCGGATAGAGCTTCTCCATGCTGACAAACATGTCCTCCGGCTGGAGGTATTCCTCCGCACGGGAATCAGCCAGCACCAGCATACAGGCATCACTTTGGAACTGCACATAGAGCTGCGTGTTGTACGCGGCAGCCGCAGTACCTCCCATCTCCATCGTGTTTTCGGATACGGGAATATAAACAAGATCGGCATGGATTTCACCGTCATAGTTGTAATCCGGGCAGAAGCTCTCCAGATACGTGCAGATAGAACCGGCATCCGCCTGGAGCTCCGGATTCTCCGAGAGCACCAGAATCCGGAAATCCGGATCCTCCCGCGTCACGTAATCATATATCAGAAATGCGCCCAGCAGCCCCACAAAAACGGCAATGCCGAGCCACCATTTTGCGTGATAAAACCAGTTGCCGATCCGCTGCCAGAGCGTATAGTGCTTCGGTGCTTCCTCATCATGGAAAATCTTATCGCTGTCCGTAATGACACCCTGTTTCAGGCGGATCAGATCGACCTTTTCCTCCTGGAGCTCCCTGGCATATTCCTCGCGCGCCTGATAGGCCGCCTCCTCGGCTGCATGCTGACGCTGCCGTTCCTTCATCTCCTCGGCACGGCGCAGCTTCGCATCCTGCTCAAACGCATTCCGGAATGCGGAAACCTTTCCACTCGGCAGATTCTCCTCTGCCGGTTTCTGATTCTGTTTGCCGTCCTCTGCCTGCGGAGCTTTTTCTTTCTCCTGCAATGCAGTTCACCCCCTGTGATAATCGTTTCCGGACAGCATATCAGCACCGTTCCGGATCAGCCCGGCGATCTGTCCGTGC
This sequence comes from Oscillospiraceae bacterium, assembly GCA_017561965.1. Taxonomy (GTDB): domain Bacteria; phylum Bacillota; class Clostridia; order Oscillospirales; family Ruminococcaceae; genus Firm-04. Next base: position 5,277 of record JAFZBC010000371.1, on the reverse strand, counting down.
AGGACTGCCGCCGCATAGTCTTCTGTTGTGTGAATATCGGCATCCGTGAGGATTCCGCCGCCGAACGCCCCCGCATGATGCGCATCGGAGCCCGACGTCTGAAGCAGACCGTAGCTTTCGGCATACCACCGCGCACGGTCATTGTAGATCTCCTCAAAATTGCCCTTGTTGTAAGTTTCTACCGCATCGACCTGATCAGGCAGCAGCTTAATCAGCGGCACATAGCTCGCCTCACGGAACGGGTGTGCATGGACAATGCAGCCGCCCGAACGCCGGATCAGCCGCAGATACTCCTGCGGCGGCAGCGTCACCGTTTCCGGATGCGCCAGCAGCCATTCCGGCGAAAGGCCGTAGGTCAGGAAGTCCGTGCCGTCCCAGCTGTATTCCCAGCCGAAGCACACGCGCAGTCCGATTTTCTTCCCCGCTGCCTTTCCGTGTTCATAGCCGAGGCAGAACTGACGCACCCATTCCTGCCACGGCAGATCCCGGTTCACGGCGGTATTGCCGTGCCAGAAATGATCCGTGACGATCATGCCGTCATATCCTGCTTTCCGGCAGGCTGCGGCCATTTCCGCAGCAGGTGCCTTTCCGCAGGCGCTGCCCTCCGCGGTATGGACATGTGTTTCCCAGCGCATCATGCGCCTGCCTCCGTTCCGTACCGGAATTTCATTATTTGATTGCCGCCGCGACCTTCGGTGCCGCTGCAACAGCCAGCGCGATAAACAGGATCTGAAGGAAATTGATGGACACGCGCAGCTCCACGATAAACGTCAGCGCATTCAGCCCGAGGGTTGCCGGGCCGATGTTGAAGCTCAGACTTTTCCCGAGCCAGATCAATGCCGGTTCGCTCGTATTCAGGCATGCATTCCCGAGATAAAAGCCGCACAGGATTGCGATAATAACGAGGAACAAATACGTGAGCTTGAGTTTCATAAGACTGTTTCCTTTCTTTTGGTTTTTTTCTTTGCTTTTGTTCTGCTGTTTCGTTATCTTCCGGTGGAACCGAAGCCGCCTGCGCCGCGCACAGTTTCCGGCAGCGAATCCGCTTCCGCGGTTTCCGGCAGATAAACAGGGACCGTAATCAGCTGCGCAATGCGCATACCGTCTGTGACCGTGAAGGGCTCGCTGCCCTGATTGATCAGCGGCACGCAGATCTCGCCGCGGTAATCGGTATCGACAATGCCGACGCCGTTCGCCATGCCGATGCCGTGTTTCAGTGCAAGACCGGAGCGGGCACAGAGCATCAGCATCGCATCGCAGCGGTCGAGTGCTGCTGCAAGTCCCGTCGGGATCAGACGAATCTCACGCGGCTGAATAACGACCGGAGCCTCCAGGCAGGCAGAAAGATCAAGACCGGCGCTCTCCGCCGTTGCACGAACCGGGATCACGGCATTTTCACGCAGCCGTTTGAATGTCAGCTTCATAAAGTTCCGCCTTTCTGTTTGACAACTGTCTTTCCTATCAGTATAGTATACCATAAACAGGAGAATTTTGCAATACATTCCGATAAATTTATTGCATTTTTCTGCCGGAATCCTGCAATTTCCGCAAACAAATCGCCGCACCGGGATCCCGATGCGGCATTTCTCATGAATTCAGGTCCTCGTCCGTTTCCGGTTTACGAATCAAGACGAATCTGCGCAGCATACAATGCGGGCGGCAGCATCTGCCGGTACATCGCAGCATAAATCTCCCGGAGCTGCGCTGCATCTGCCGGGCTGTGCAGCGGAAGCATCAGAATGCGGTACCGGACGCCGAACACCGTCGCCTCCGCCCCGCAGTCGGTACAGCCCGCCCGCAGATAAAACCGGAGCCGCCGCTCCCGCTTTTCCCGGTCGGCGGAATCCGCCGCAGTCTGCGGTGTTTCAGACTCAATCAGGACAGCGCCTGTATCCGGGAACTGCTCCGGCAGCATTTGCAGAAAGCGGCTCCCGACGCCCTCGCCCCGGTGCGCCTGATCGACCGCGAAATAATCCAGCAGCAGATCCGTTCTGCCCTGCGCCCGCAGGATCATGAAGAAGCCGTAAGCAAGCAGCTGCCCGTCTGAAAACAGTCCTGTGCAGCGGTAATGCCCCTTTTCCCGCGCTGCAAGAATTCTGGAAAGCGGCTTGCGCTCTGCGGGCGGGAAATCCGCAGTCATCCGCGTCTGATAAGCCTCCGTCAGCTGCGCCGTTGTCAACTCTGCAAATCTCATTTCTTACTCCCATCCGGGCAGCAGGTCGATCTTGGCAATATGCCGCAGAATCAGCACAATGTCACCGGCCTCCGGCATTCCGTTCCGGTCGCAGTCTGCATTGCGCAATCCCTGATCACTGATGACCGCATTTCTGTCCTCGGTCGCATACCGCGCAAGAAGCACTGCATCCGAAACGTCCACGATGCCGCTGCAATCAGTATCCCCAAGCCGCAGCTGAACTGCCGCCGTTGTCACTGCTTCCGTTGTTGTTTCTGTTGTGGTAATGACCGTTGTCGTGGTAATCTCCGGTTCTCTGACTGTGATCTTTTTCGCAGGGATAATCACAAATTTCTGCGTATCGCTGCCGTTGTTTTCACGGAGCTGCATCCCGTCTGCATCAATGCATTTCAGATCGTCCGCACTTTTCGCCGTCAGCAGATAGCTTCCGTCCTGATTACAGGTCAGCCGGAACAGCTGCGCATCCGAACCGTTCAGAGCCGAAAGCGTCAGGCCGCCGTTTTCCGTAACGGTCAGCGCATCGGCGTTTTCATCCGAAACCGTATAATAGCAGTCCAGATTCTGCCAGCCGCCCTGCTCTGCCAGCGTCAGCAGCCACACCCTGCTGTCTGCCGTTCCGGTGACTGCGCCGTCCGTGCTGCCGAGATATTTGCCGTTTTCAGCCGATCTGAGCGTATAGCTGTGCGACGGAACGGATGCGTGTGTCGGAATAATATCCCAGATCTGGCAGCCGCCATCCCAGAATTCCCACTGCTTGACCGCGCCGCCGTTCTCGGTGCTCCATTCGTAGACGTCAAGCCCTGCCGCATCACCGGAGCACTTCGATACGATGCCGTAATGCATACCCGAACGCACAAGCCTGAACTGCTGATTGTCCGCGCCGGTATATGCAGCAAGCGCAACGTCCAGACCGTTCTCCGCGCTGCTGCCCTGCACGGTCACGCACTTGGACTCATCGGACATCGGCGTGATTCTGCAATAGCCGTTTCCGAGATCGGTCAGGCGGAATGCTTTTTCATGGACGCCGCTCTGTTCCCACTGCTGTATGCTTCCGGTTTGCGGATCGGCGTCCAGCAGCAGACCGCTGTTCCGGTTGAAGATATAGTACGGCACATTGCTGAGCAGATTGGTTCCGCTGAGATACACATCTCCGCTCTGATCCGGCTCCGCTTTGTCATCATAATAAAGCGGCGTTACGGCCAAACTGTCAAAAACCGGTGTCTGCTCGCTGCCTGTCCATTCATCGGTTTTGATGCCCCAGACCGTCTGATTGTTCGCGCCTGCCGCGGTGAAGGTCATGACCTTTTTGCCGCTTTCGTCATACTGTGCATTGAACCGGCCGGTATAATCCGCATTGCCGATTCTGAAATGCGCAAGGGCATTTGTCTGGGTTGCCTTCCATGTACCGGTCACGGCGCCTGTGATGTTCATATCGGCACCGAACATCGGGCCGCTGCCCGCAATGATATTCTCACAGGTCAGCGTGATCTTCTGCGTGCCTGTGATTTTGCCGTCCGTGCCGGAGCCGTGATTGATAAACGCATATTCTCCGGCCAGCTCCCGCGGATCATAGCCGCTTTCCGACCATGTCTCACCGCTGTACTCATACGGCATCACGACCGGCCAGCCGTCCTCATTGAAGCTCATCGCATGCACGCGCACCTCATGATATTCCGCACCGTCGTCAAAGCGGGTATGATTGATGAGATACCACTGTCCGTCATCGTCATGCAGCACAGAATTATGACCGCAGGCCATATACGCCCGCTGCAAACCGGGGATCATGTAATTCGTCATCAGCTTTAATCCGACCGCGTTCAGATCCGGATTCTGCGGCAGCACCATATCCTTGCCGGAAGGATCCCTGAACGGGCCCAGCGGGCTGCGGGAGCGTCCGACGCGCATATTATAGCCGCCGGTCGAAGTCAGTCCGCCGTACGTGACAAACAGGTAATAGAAGCCGGTTTCCGCATTGTATTCAATGAACGGCCCCTCACCGGATTTGCCGTATCCGCCGGAAATCTTTGTGCCGAAATAGCTGTCCACCATTCTGCCGTCCGCGGTCGTACCCGTTTTCGGATGAATGCAGCGGCCGGTCGCTTTGTCGATCTCCAGCGTGAAAATGCCGCCCGACCAAGAGCCGTAACACATATACATCCTGCCGTCGCTGTCCGTATAGATCGTCGGGTCGATCGCGTTCGGGAACAGCTGATTGTTGAAATTGTGCTTGTTGAACCAGCTGTTGTTGTATGTCACCTGCCCCGCCGCGATCAGCTCATCAATGTTCGTGCTCGTGTATTTGCGGTTGACATTCTTCGTCGTACTCGTCGCATAGCTGTCGTTATCGGTAAAGCCGGAATAGATCAGATTGTCCGCAAAGGTATACGGCCCCTCGATATTCTTCGACACGGCAAACGCGATCACCGAGCGCATATAGGTCGAGGAGGTACAGAAATACATCAGATATGCGCCCTTTGAGCCGTCCGTGTTGATGTAATCCGCATCCCAGAACACATCCGGCGCCCAGACCGCAAAGCCGCCCGCACAGTCCTCCAGATCCTCACCCGCCCATGCAAAGGCCGGCTTCAGATTGCCGGAGAGATCCCCGAACAGCTTGTTGTTTGTCCGCGCATAGCCGTTCGTAAAGGTCTGCCAGCTTTGCAGATCCGCAGACTTTGCCGCGTCGATATGCGAACCGAACACATAATACATGCCGGTCGCCGGATCCTTTATGACGGAAGGATCATGAACAGAAACGCGGGATTTTTTCTGTACATAATCCGCTGCATCCGCAGCAGGCAGCTGCATCCCGAGCATGCTCACCGACATGACGGCTGATACCGCCGCAGCAGCAAGTTTCCTCAATTTCATGGCAATATCCCCCTGAAATAATATTTATACTTCTATTATAGCACATTGTTTTCCCGCTGTAAATATTGCATTGTATTATTTTTGTTACGGATTTGCACAAATAACGACTTGACAAAGGCGCAGATTTGTGGCATAATATAGGTATCGTGGCGTAGTATGCCACAGGATAAATTCAGGAGGGGATTTTTCTATGAGAAGAAAACGGATCACGG
>JAFZBC010000370.1:0-2015 GCA_017561965.1 Oscillospiraceae bacterium | reverse complement strand
GAATATCGAATTGCAGCCCGGCGAAACCAGAGTGCTGACCTTTGCGTTCGGTCTGAAAAATTCCGCAGAGGCAGCAGAGATCCTCAGGCATTACGAAACGCCCGGCACTGCGGACAAGGAAATCGAAAACCTCCGCAGCTACTGGCATGAGCAGCTCTCGCACTTTGAGGTCGAAACGCCTTCCGCAGAATTCAACAACATGATCAATGTCTGGAACGCGTATCAGTGCTTCATCACCTCGATCTGGAGCCGCGCAGCTTCGCTCATTTACTGCGGCGAACGCAACGGCTACGGCTACCGCGATACCGTGCAGGATATTCAGGGCATCATTCATCTGAATCCGGATATGGCGCTCGAAAAGATCCGCTTTATGCTCTCCGCACAGGTCGATAACGGCGGCGGTCTTCCGCTCGTCAAGTTTACGCATAACGCAGGCCATGAGAATACGCCGGATGATCCTGCATACGTCAAGGAAACCGGACATCCGTCCTACCGCGCAGACGACGCGCTCTGGCTGTTCCCGACGATCGTCAAGTACATCGGTGAGAGCGGCAATCAGGCGTTCCTCGATGAGGTCATCGTCTACGCAAACGGCGGCGAGGATACCGTGTACGATCACCTGAAACGCGCAATCCGCTTCTCCATGGAGCGCCTCGGCGCACACAACATGCCGGCAGGTCTGCACGCGGACTGGAACGACTGCCTCCGCCTCGGTGCAAAGGGAGAATCCACATTCGTTGCTTTCCAGCTGTATTACGCAATCCGCGAGATGCAGGAAATGGCAAAGGCAAAGAACGACACGGAATATCTTGCATATCTGGAAGAAACCAAGGCGTCGCTCTCCAAGGCGCTTGACGCCTGCTGGGACGAGGACCGCTTCATCCGCGGCATCCGCGAAAACGGCGTTGTCGTCGGTGCCAAGAAGGATCCCGAAGCAAATATGTGGCTGAACCCGCAGAGCTGGTCGGTCATTTCCCGCTTTGCCTCCAAGGAACAGGCAGAAACCGCGATGGAAAGCGTCCACCGCATCCTGAACACGCCCTACGGCGCAAAGCTGCTGGAGCCGCCTTACATCGACCACCCATTCGAGGGCGCGCTCATGCACATTTTCAACCCGGATACCAAGGAGAACGGCGGTATCTTCTCGCAGTCGCAGGGCTGGCTGATCCTGGCGGAATCGCTGCTCGGCCACGGCGACAGAGCGTTTGAATACTTCATGGAAACGGCTCCGGCTGCCATGAACGATAAGGCTGAAATCCGCGTCATGGAGCCGTATGTTCACGGACAGTTCACAGAGAGCAAGCGCTCACCGTTTGCGGGACGCTCGCATGTTCACTGGCTGACCGGCACGGCATCCACCGTCATGGTCGGCTGCGTGGAGGGTATCTGCGGTATGCGCTCTGAGCTTGACGGCCTGCGCATTGACCCGTCGATCCCGTCTGCATGGGACGGCTTCAAGATCCACAAGCTGTTCCGCGGCAAGAAGCTCAATATCAATATCCAGAATCCGAATCACGTCCAGTGCGGCGTCAAGGCGATGAACGTCAACGGCAAGCTGATCGAGGGCAATTTCCTCCCCTCCGAGCAGCTCGCGGACGTCAACGAGATCTCGATCACACTGGGGTGATACAGCGGTATCGCTGCGCGATGATTGAGAATGGGGCTCCGCCCCAAACCCCGCCAAAGGGACACTGTCCCTTTGGAATCCCGAAATGAAAACAAAACAGGCGCTGACCCAAACGGTCGGCGCCTGTTTCATATTATAATGAAACATTATGAGAGCCAGAGGCTCCTCGCCTGAGCTGCCTCTGGACTCTCACAAACTTTTATTATAGCTTTCCTTTTATACATAATGGGATTCTTAAGGGCTAGCAGCCCTTAAGCGGGGTTTGGGGCGGAGCCCCATTCTCAATCATCGCGCAGCGATTCCGCTGTATCACCCCAGTGTGATCGAGATCTCGTTGACGTCCGCGAGCTGCTCGGAGGGGAGGAAATTGCCCTCGATCAGCTTGCCG
>JAFZBC010000369.1:0-3432 GCA_017561965.1 Oscillospiraceae bacterium | reverse complement strand
ATCAGACGGCAGAAGCGCGCAGGATGCTGGAGCAGCGCATCATCCGGCTGCATATCCTTGCAAATTCAGACACGACGGCAGATCAGATGGAGAAGATGCTGGTACGGGACGCGATCCTTGCACGGGCAGATGCATGGATTCCCGCAGGCGCAGATGAAGCCGTCTGCCGGGAGGCGCTGACCGCGTCGCTCGGTGAGATCCGGGAAACTGCGGAGCAGACCCTGCGCGCAGCGGGCTGTGAAGATCCGGTGACGGTCAGCTTCGGGACGGAGGTGTTCCCGGCGCGCAGCTACGGACAGTATACGCTGCCTGCGGGGGAATACAGCGCTCTGCGCATTGAGATTGGTGCCGGAACAGGGCAGAACTGGTGGTGCGTGATGTATCCGTCCCTGTGCATGCCTGCGGTCTCGGATCCGGCGGATGCGCTCCCTGCGGATGCCCTTTCGCTCGCATCGAAGCCGGAAAGCTATGAGCTCCGGCTGAAATGTGCGGATGTCTGTGTTTCCGCATGGCGCAGGCTTCGCCGGGCACTCCGGGAAACGGAAAAGCCCGCCTCTCCGGAGGGAGAAGCGGGCATCGAAGATCAGCAGCCGCAGCCGCCGTTGTTGCAGCCGCAGCCATTACCGCAGCCGTTTCCGCAGCACGAGAACAGAAGAATCAGAATGATGATCCACCAGAGGTTGTTGCCGCAGTCATTACCGCACATAGTCAGCACTCCTTTTTATCGCATGTAGGCCGGTGCGCCGGAACCGGACCGGCGCGCGTTTCCGAAGCGGCCGCTTGCCGCTTCTGGTCTTATGATATGCCGGGCGCGGGAATGTGTGACAGCTGACGCGTATTGCGTGCGCGGACTGCATATAGTAACAGTATCAGCAAAAGCGTATTCGGAGGGATGAGATTTGCAGAAGGAAGCATATACGCAGAAGGCTGCCGCGATCCTCGCGCGGGCAAGGCAGGAGGCCGAGGCGCTCGGACACAGCTTCACCGGCACGGAGCATCTGATTCTTGCGATGCTCGCAGACGGCAGCAATGTCGGCGCGGCAATCCTGCGGACGCACCGTGTTTCGATGAACAGATTCCGGCAGGCGGTGCTGGAGGAACTCGGGCGGTGTGCGCCGTCCCGGCTGGGAGAGGATGCCGCGACGCCTGCGCTCATAAGGATCCGGCAGGCGGCGGAACAGGCGGCAGGGGAGCAGCCTGTCAGCTCGGAGGGGCTGCTCAGTGCCGTGCTTGGAGATTCCCAGTGCGGCGCGTCGGTGCTGCTGCGGGGCATGGGCATCTCCCTGAACAGTCTGCGCTGTGCGTGTACGCAGGAGGCGCCGGAGGATCCGGCAGATATCTGTCCGGTGTTTGACCGCAGAGCCTGTCCGGCCCTTGCGAAATATGCGCGTCACCTGACCGATCCGATGACGGCGGAGCGCTTTGATCCGCTGATCGGACGGGAACGCGAGCTCGGGCGCGTCATGCAGATTCTGCTGCGCCGGAGCAAGAATAACCCTGTGCTGACCGGGGCGGCGGGTGTCGGGAAAACTGCAATCGTGGAGGGGCTGGCTGCACGGATTCTGCGCGGGACAGTACCGCCTGCACTCGCGGGCAAGGCGATCCTCTCGCTGGATCTGACGGCACTGCTCGCCGGTGCGCGCTACCGCGGCGATTTTGAGGAGCGGTTAAAGGCCTGTATCGACGAGGCGGCAGGGGATTCCTCGCTGCTGCTGTTCATTGACGAGCTTCATATGATCGCGGGGACGGGCGCCGCAGAGGGCGCGGTCGATGCGGCGAATATTCTGAAGCCGCAGCTTGCGCGCGGGTCGATCCGGATCATCGGGGCGACCACTGCGGAGGAATACCGCAGACGTATTGAACCGGACGCGGCGCTCGCAAGACGCTTTCAGCCGGTTGCTGTTGCAGAGCCGGACGCGGAGGAGGCTTCCGCCATGCTGGACGGTCTGCGGCGGCATTATGAGTCATATCATCATGTGGCGATTGCCCCGGAGGCGATCCGTGCGGCGGTGACGCTCTCCGTGCGGTATCTGCATGACCGCGCGCTGCCGGATAAGGCGCTGGATCTGCTGGACGAGGCGTGTGCAGCCAGACGGCTCGCTGATGACGGTCAGGACGCGGCGGCGCCCGTGGTCGGAAAGCGGGAAATTGCCGAAGCTGCTGCGGAGAAAACCGGCATACCCGCAGAAACGCTGACAGCCTCAGAGGCGCAGCGGCTGCTGCATCTGGAGGATGTGCTGAAACGCCGTGTGATCGGACAGGATGCAGCTGTTCACGCGGCTGCCGACGCGATCCGCAGAAGCCGTTCGGGACTGCGGCGGCGGGGCAGACCGGTCGGGGCATTTCTGTTTCTCGGGGCGAGCGGCATCGGAAAAACAGAGCTTGCACGGTGCATTGCGGATACGCTTTATGCGGGGAGCTGCATTCGCATCGACATGAGCGAATATATGGAAAAGCACGCAGCTGCGCGGCTGATCGGAGCGCCGCCGGGATATGCCGGATACGGGGAGAGCATGACGCTGACGGAGCGTGTCCGGCGGGCGCCGTACAGTCTGCTGCTGTTTGACGAGATCGAAAAGGCGCATCCGGATGTGCTTTCGCTGCTGCTGCAAATTCTGGAGGACGGCCGTCTGACGGACAGCAGCGGCATTACGGCGGATTTTTCCGAGTGCATGGTGATCCTGACCTCGAACATCGGGGCGGAGCTGCTGCAAACGGGCGTGATCGGCTTTGCAGATCCGGCGGATACGGAACCGCAGCAGCATGCGCGGCTGCTCTCAGAGCTGCGCAGGACGATGAAGCCCGAGCTCCTGAACAGGCTGGATGCGGCGATCGTGTTCCGGAAGCTGGATCAGGCGGATCTGACGCGGATTGCGCGGCTCCAGCTGCATGACCTTGCGGACAGGGCAGCGGCCTGCGGCACGGCGCTGACATGGACGCCCGATACAGAGGCGTTTCTCGCGGCGCAGGCGGATACGGAACACGGCGGGGCAAGGGCGGTGCGGACAGCTTTGACACAGTATGCGGAGCCGCTGCTCGCAGACCGGCTGCTGCGGGCGGCTGAGGGAACCCCGATGCGGGCGTATCAGCTGACCGTTACCGCGGAAAACAGCCTTGCATTGCAGGAGCAGAGTGTCCCTGTCACATGAAATAAGCGATACAGAATCCGATAAACGAAAGCCAGGCGTATGCCTGGCTTCAGCTTGTCGAAAAAGGTATCCGCTTCGCGGATGCTATTGAAGAATGGGGACCTCTGATCGCCCATGTTTCGCAAAGCGAAACTGTGCAGTTTGCCTACGGCAAACGTGAGGTCCCCAAGCCCGCCGAGCTCTTGAAGGCAGGGGAATTTCGCTCACTGCGGCGAGCGACGAGGGCTCTGCCCTCGACCCGCGAGCTTTTTGAAAAAAGCTCGACCAAAAACTTTTATTTTGT
>JAFZBC010000368.1:0-1549 GCA_017561965.1 Oscillospiraceae bacterium | reverse complement strand
CAGAAACAGCAGGTTCGTGACCAACCCCGACATCCGCGAGGTTTCGCCGTGAATGCTGTCCAGCCAGCGCTCCTGGCTGCCGATCGTTGCATCCGGATTTGCGAGCACCGCCTCCGTATTCGTCGCAATGACGGTCAGCGGCGTTTTCAGCTCATGCGTCGCATCAGACACAAAGCTGTTCTGTTTATCCCATGCGGCCTCCATCGGCTTGCTGACCCACTTTGTCAGCATCGCACAGACCGGCACCAACAGCAGCATGCCGAGCAGTGAGATGATCATGCAGTTGCGCTTCAGCGTTTTCATCAGCTCCTGCTCCCCGGAGCATTCCGCAATGCCCGTGCGGGCACCGAGCGTATCCGGCACGGACAGATAGCGGTATTTGACATCCTCATAATAAAAGGTGCCTGTTTTCTTTTTGCCCTTCGGCTCAATCTGCTTGACCATCATCGTCAGCGTGTGCTCTGTCACATTCATATGCGAGCTCGCCCACATGCGCGGGATCCCGTGGTCATCCGTCATGACGCCGACCATGCCGCGCGTCGGATCCGGAAAATTCAGTGTTTCCACGGATGCCTCCAGCGCCTTTTCCGTATCATTGACCGAGGACTGGTACATATACGCGCTGATTCCCACGCAGGCTGCAATCAGCAGAAGCATCAGCAAAAGCCAGCTGATAATCATAAAGCGCAGGCGGAATCTCCGCTGCATAAACACTCACCCCTCTTTGTCCGGTTCCGCCGCTGCCCGCTTCCGTTTTCGCAGAAGCAGAAACACCGGCAGCAGAATCAGATCTGCGGCCATCACCGCATAGCCGCCGCGCGGCGGTTCTGCTTTGTACAAATGAAAATATATCCGCCGGTCAGCAGTGCAGCCGTCAACAGCCAGCATATCAGCCTCCGGCTCAGAGAAAACGGTTTCTTCATTGTTCCTGCCCCCTCCCGTTGCATCACGGATTCAGCATTGCAGCAACATAGCCTCCCGCAAAATAGCAGATCAGCACTGTCAGCATGACGGCAAACCCGCGCAGCAGCCGCCAGTGTACGGCACGGCCCTTATACCATTCAGAATAAACAGAACGGTCCGCAAACGCACAGACGATGCAGAGCACCGGCACCATAATAAAGTATATATCCGCGTAAACCGAGCTTTCGTTCCGGCCGTGATTGAATGAGAAATCCGCATGGCCGACTGCCCATAGCAGCAGCAGGCCGCCGAGCAGCGCAATGACTGCGGCGCCCGCGATATACAGCGGCACACGCAGCCGCGACGAAACCTGTTTCATGGCAGCGCCCTCCCGTTTCACCGCCGCCGCTCCGCATGACGCATCTCCCGCCGACGGCAGTATACAATATATATTTTGATTATACCACAGCGGCCGCGTGCTTGTCAATCGGATTTCAGCGAAAATAGCGGACTGCTGCGGATTTCGCCGCAATTATAAATATCCGTTTCAGAATCCGCTTATCCAAACCGCGCTTCGATCAGCGGCTGCTCCCAGAAAATGCTGCCGCCCAGCGTTTCGGCAAGGGCATCCGCTTCCGCCTGCAAT
>JAFZBC010000367.1:0-4699 GCA_017561965.1 Oscillospiraceae bacterium | reverse complement strand
GCTGCGGCCGAAGGATCGTATTCCTTCCGCAGCTTTGTGATCAGCGGCGTCAGTTCCACAGAGGGCAGCGGCAGTGTCAGGGAGCTGATCGCCTCACGGCAGCGGTCTGCTGCGGTGCAGATCCGTGTTTCGATCTCCGCCTTTGTGACGTCCGGCATAACGAGCTGAAGCGTGCCGTTTTTCGCGTGGCGCACGAGATGCGGAAAATAACCCTGTGCAGGATCGATCAGCTCTTTTCCGTCGTGCCCTGTGATATAGAGTGCGGTATCAAGAAAAACGTAGATCATAATCTGTTACTCCCGGCGGCGGGTCAGATGACTTCCTGACCGGTATACCAAGCCCGGATGCCGACCTCGCAGAGATCCGGGTCGGAAAGACAGGCTGCATAATAACGCAGGATCAGCTGGGCATCCGCGGAGGAGGGGCCGTCCGGATCACCGGTGACGCGCGCCTTGCTCCGCTGCTCCTCTGTCAGGAGCGCGTTGAGTCCGCTCAGACGGTTGACGTAATCGGACAGGACGAGCTGTGCGTCCGTCACATCGACGCAGCCGTCACTGTTGACGTCGCCCTCCAGTCTTGCGCGGTCGGGGCGCAGGGCGACATGCTCGATCACCACAGCACTGTTCAGTGCGGGCAGCTCAGGCGCCGGATCCGGCGCTGCGCTTTCAACCGAAGCGGTGGGCTGTCCCTGCAAATCTGTCTTGCTGTCCACCGGAGCTGCGGATTCCTCCGGCGCAGAGGACTGCGCGGCGGGCTTTTCCGCAACGGTCTGAGGCATCTGCTCCCGGGTGCGGACATTGTTCAGATACGCGACCGTGCCAAGGCTGCCGATGGCGAGCACGCTGCACACAATGGGAATAAACCGGTTGAAGCTGTGCTGATCCATGCGGTAGAGCGGAATGGACGCGCCGCATTTCGGACAGTAGGTATATTTATCAGGTACCTTTGTTTTGCAATCCGGACAAAGCATTATGATCCCTCACTTTCAGTCGAGCCGACACATTACGGCATTCTAATTGCATTATAGCACATTATCAGAAAAAAATCAATGTGAAAATATACAAGATTTCCGGGGCATTTTTGGTTATTTGATTGACGAATCAGACAGAATATGATACAATAACACTATCACAGAAGGAAACGGAGGGGTGATTACGGAGCAGAAAAAACGGTTTGCAGACCGTGCCGCGGTGCTGGAATTTGCGGCTGCGCAGTATGGAACGGCGCCGGATTATCCGTGGGCGCGTTCGCCGGAAAGCGCGGTTCTGCGATGTAAAAACGGAAAATGGTACGGCCTGGTGATGCCGGTCGGGCGGGAAAAGCTCGGTCTGCCTGCGGACGGCGTCAGCGATGTGCTGAACGTCAAGTGCGACCCGCTGATGCTCGGCTCCGTGCTGATGCAGAAAGGTTTTTTCCCGGCATACCATATGAATAAAAGCAGCTGGATTTCGATCCTGCTGGACGGCACCGTGCCGCTTGACCGCGTGACCGCCGCGCTGCAAATGAGCTATGCGCTGGCATCCGCGAAAGGAACCGGAAAACAGCGTACCCAACCGAAGTGCTGGCTGATTCTGGCAAATCCGAAATACGAGGACATTTCCGTGCCGCTGCTGCGGGACAGAGAGATCCTCTGGAAGCAGAGCGGGGCGTTCATCTCCGGGGACACGGTCTATATCTACGAGGGAAAGCCGATCGGTGCAGTGACCTATGCCTGCGAGGTGACGGAGATCAACATTCCGTACCGTTATAATCAGGGCGGTCTGCATATGGAAACGGTCATGCGCTTAAAGCTGCTTGCGGCCTATCCGCAGGAACAGTTCCCGCTGGAACGGCTGCGGGATTACGGCGTCGCATCGGTGCGCGGTCCCAGAGGCGTGCCGGAGGATCTGCTGGCTGCGCTGGAAAGCGCGGCGGCAGTGCCGCTGATCGAAAGCGCTCCGGTCGGTTGACTGCAACGTAAAACATGATGCGCTCAGCTTGCTTTTTGCCGGATAATATGCTATAATCATAATAGTATCGCAGGGACGGTACATTTTGAAATCATGAAAGGATGATCATAGAAACATGGATACAGACGGTGACCGATTACAGACTGTGATCGCACTGCTTGCGGCACTGGCGGTGCTGCGGGCATGGTTTTCTGCCTGTGAGGCGGCGCTCACGGAGATCAACGATGCCGTGGTACATGCGCGTGCAGAGGAGGACAAGGCATGGAAGCCGCTTGACCGGCTGATCTCGCAGCCGAGCCGGATGCGGCGGTGCTTCACCATGCACCGGATCTTCTCGGCGCTGTTCATCGGGATGCTCTGCTGGCTGCTGGCCGGAAAAAAGCTGACGGCGCTGTTCCCGTTCCGGGACGGCTCTCTGCTTGCGGCATTCCTGCTGACGCTCGGCCTGATGCTGCTGCTCTCGGTGTTTACGGATATGCTCCCGAAGCGTGCGGCCAAATATAAAAATGAAGCATTTGCGCGGCTCTGCGTCCCGACGGTGCGGCCGCTCCTGCTGCTGCTGACGCCGTTCTGGGCGGTGGCCTCCGGTGTGACGGCGCTGTTTTGCAGATTGTTCCGGATTCCGGCTTCTGACAGCGTGGACGTTGTTACCGAGGAGGAGATCCGCCTGCTGGTCGATGCCGGAAACGAAACCGGCGGCATTGAGGAGAGCCAGCGCGAGATGATCAACAATATCTTTACATTTGACGATGTGCCTGTTTCCGACGTGATGACGCACCGTAAGGACATTACCGCGGTGCCGAAGGATGCATCCGCCTCGGAAACGGCCGCCATTGCGCTGGAGGGCGGCTATTCCCGCATTCCGGTATACGAAAACCGCATAGATACGGTGGTCGGCGTGGTGCTGGTCAAGGATATGCTGCCGCTGGTCGGCAAAGCGCAGGACTGCAAGGTTTCGGAGATCATGCGCGGCGTGACCTTTGTACCGGAAACGGCAAAATGCAGGGACGTATTCCAGCAGATGCGCCGCGAGAAGATCCAGCTTGCCATTGTCGCGGATGAGTACGGCGGAACAGCCGGCATGGTCACGATGGAGGATCTGCTGGAGGAGATCGTCGGCAATATTCAGGATGAATATGATGATGAAGAAGCGGAGCTGACGGAGCTTTCCGAGGGCGTGTACTCCATTGCCGGTGCGGCCGATCCGGAGGACATTCTGCCGAAGCTCGGCGTCAGACAGCAGGATGCGGACGACAGATTTGATACCATGAGCGCATTCGTGGTCAGTCTGCTCGGCCGGATCCCGGAGGAAGGGGAAAAACCCTCTGTGGAGCAGGACGGCGTGCGGTATACGCTGCTGTCCTATGAGGATAACTGGATCAGCCGGATTCAGGCGGAGCTGCTTCCGGCTGCGGAAAAGGAGCTGACCCATGCAGGGACAGAGTAGAAAGGCGATGGTGGCGCTGCTGTTCGGTTTGCTTGCAGCGCTGCTGATCCTTTCCGGACGGACACTGGGCGCATTTCAGAGGGCACTGCCGCAGCGCGAAAAGGCTCTGCGGTATCCCTATCAGCAGCTGACGCTGCGGGAACAGAAGCTCTATGCCGCACTTTGCGAAGGCATCGCGGAGCGGAAGG
The DNA here is from genome assembly GCA_017561965.1 of Oscillospiraceae bacterium. GTDB lineage: Bacteria > Bacillota > Clostridia > Oscillospirales > Ruminococcaceae > Firm-04. The sequence continues at coordinate 1,115 of JAFZBC010000367.1, read as the reverse complement.
AGATTGTGAAGCTGCCCGGTGTCTATCACGGTGACGAATACCGGCGTGTGTATCTGCTGGTCGCGGAGCAGGAGCCGCAGTTTTTTTATCTGGATACCGTGTATGAAACAGGTGACCTGATGAGCGATGCGGAAATGTTTTACCGCGCAGATGCGGCAGACGCCGATACCATGACAGCGGAAATGGAATTTGCGGCGGACAGGATCCTCGCGGATACGCTCGGCGCTTCTGATGATATCAGCAAGCTGCTTGCGATTCACGACGGGATTGCCGCAAACTGTATGTATGAGGATGACGCCTTTGCGAGTGAGGCCTATGGCTGCCTTGTGCGCGGAAAAGCGAAGTGCGAGGGCTATGCAAAAGCGTTTTTATACGTTGCGCGCCGCGCCGGTCTGCATGTGATGAATGTGACCGGAACGGACAGCCGCGGCGAGAATCATGTGTGGAATATTGCAGAGGCAGACGGACAGTTCTATCAGATTGACGTGACATGGGATGACGACCAGCGCTATGAGGGCAAGACGGTTCACGCCTGCTTCTGTCAGCCGGATCAGCGCTTTGCGGATCATGTGCCGGACCTGACGGCGTATCAGCCGCCGGAATGCAAAGCGGCTGACGATGCGTATGACTATTATATACTGCATGATCACTATATTGAAAACGCGTCCGATCTTCCGGGTAAGATTATGGCGTGGACAGGCTCGCCGCTGATGATGGAATTCCGGTTTGCGGATGAGGACACGATGGCAGAGGCGAAGGCGCTGATTAAGGAAACGACAGCCGTCGGAGATGCGGTGCGCATTGCGAGCGGAGCGGCTGTTTATCAGGCGCTGGCGGATGAAGCGAGGAATGTTCTGGTGATTTTGCCCTCATAATTCCGGCGATTCTGCGATTGTTTGTGCAGATCGTAAAACCTGAAAAAAATCGAAAAAAGCGCTTGACAAAATACGGGATATGTGGTATTATATACAAGTCGCCGCGAGAGATTGCGGAGCACACGGCACCTTGAAAATTGAACAATGCAACCAAAGAGGAACCCTTGAAGATTCCGTATTTACTGAGGAAACGAGGTAAATACAACGTCGAGGCGCGACGGTAAAGAGCGCAAGAGAAGT
>JAFZBC010000366.1:0-2905 GCA_017561965.1 Oscillospiraceae bacterium | reverse complement strand
GAGGCTGGATACCAGATACACAAAGCCCTCTGCCTCTTTGGCGATCATTGCAATGCGGTTTTCAGAGGTCGGTGCGATCAGCGAGATGAAGTCGATGCCGTGCGCCTTGCAGACCGGCGCAAAATCGTCCTTTTCCTCAAACGGGACATCCGGCAGGATCAGGCCGTCAATGCCGATTTCCGCGCAGGTCTTTACAAAACGCTCCGTGCCGTAGGAGAACACGACGTTCGCGTAGGTCATGAACACCAGCGGGATCTTCACGTCCTTTCGCAGCTCACGGACAAATGCAAAGATCTTGTCGGTGGTGACGCCGCCTGCGAGCGCGCGGATATTTGCGCCCTGAATGACGGGGCCTTCGGCGGTCGGATCGGAGAACGGGATGCCGAGCTCGATCAGATCTGCGCCTGCCTGTTCCATCGCGCGGACGATCTTGGCGGTCGTTTCCAGATCGGGGTCGCCGCAGGTGATGAACGGGATAAACGCCTTGCCGTTTTTGAATGCATCGCGGATCTTACTCATGGATATCCTCCCCTCTGTACCGTGCAATGGCTGCGCAGTCCTTGTCGCCTCTGCCGGAGATCGTCACAACGATGATCTTGTCCTTGTCCATTTCCGGTGCGATCTTCATCGCATGTGCAACGGCATGTGCGGATTCGATCGCCGGAATGATGCCCTCCGTGCGGGAGAGATACTCAAATGCATTGACTGCTTCGTCATCGGTCACCGCGACATATTCCGCGCGGCCGGTGTCATGCAGATGCGCATGCTCCGGGCCGATGCCGGGGTAGTCAAGACCTGCGGAGATCGAATAGACCGGCGCGATCTGGCCGTATTCATCCTGGCAGAAATAGGACTTCATGCCGTGGAAAATACCGAGCTTTCCAGTGCTGATCGTGGCGGCGGTTTCAAACGTATCAATGCCTCTGCCCGCTGCCTCGCAGCCGATCAGGCGCACGCCCTCGTCCGGGATGAAGTGATAGAAGGTGCCGATCGCGTTGGAGCCGCCGCCGACACATGCCATGACGACATCCGGCAAACGGCCTTCCTTTTCCAGAATCTGCTGTCTGATCTCCTTCGAGATGACCGCCTGGAAATCGCGGACGATCGTCGGGAACGGATGCGGTCCCATGACCGAGCCCAGGCAGTAATGCGTATCGTCAATGCGGTTCGTCCATTCACGCATTGCCTCGGAAACAGCGTCCTTGAGGGTGGCGGTACCGGTCGTGACCGGGATGACCTCCGAACCGAGCAGACGCATCCGGTAGACGTTCAGCGCCTGCCGCTTTGTGTCCTCCTCGCCCATAAAGACGACGCACTCCATGCCCATGAGTGCTGCGGCGGTCGCGGTTGCAACACCGTGCTGACCTGCGCCGGTTTCCGCGATCAGGCGTGTCTTGCCCATTTTCTTTGCGAGCAGCGCCTGACCGAGCACATTGTTGATCTTATGTGCGCCGGTGTGGTTCAGATCCTCGCGCTTTAAGTAGATTTTTGCGCCGCCGAGCGCCTTCGTCAGCTTTTCGGCATAGTACAGCCGGGACGGGCGGTTGGCGTATTCATTGAACAGCGTTTCCAGTTCCGCATTGAATGCGGGATCGTTTTTGTAATGGTTGTATGCCTGCTCAAGCTCGATGACAGCATTCATAAGCGTTTCCGGGATATACTGTCCGCCGTGAATGCCGAATCGTCCGTTGGGATTTGTCATAATGAACCTCCTGTTATGATATGAAACGGATCAACCGTCTGCCTGTTTCAGATCAGACCGTCAGGATACCGCTTTCCGTGCAGATACACGAACATACAGAGCGCTGCCGTCAGCATGACGTCTGCGACCGTGCCGAAGCAGAATATCGTAAAGTCTGAAACCAGGTGTATGAAAATTGCAATGGGGAGCAGCTTTTTGCAGCCCTCATAGTGTACTGCACGCGCAATGAGTACCGACATCATCATGTGAAATACCAGATTGCATGCATTGCCGATCAGGATCTCTGCTGCCGTCAGCATGCCCTGTCCGGCCAGCGCCGTCAGATGCTCTTGCGTGCCGCGCTGCCCGAGCGCATTTGCAAGCAGGACACACTGCGCCTTTGCACTCATGATGACCTCTGTGCCGCCGTGTCCGATGCCGTAGCAGAGCGCGTCCGTGCGCGTGTCGTATCCGGGGATCGCATGCTTCATCGCAATGTACCGGCCGCCCTCCTCAAAGGCAGCGCCGATCAGCCAGACCGTCAGCCATTTGCCTGTGAGCGTTTCCGCACCCTGTACGAAGATGCTCCGGACCAGCGCGCGCGGGATCAGAATCAGCATGACGGTGATGACGCCGGTAAAGACCGGAATGCTTCTTCCGCCGTGCCGCTTTTTCAGATAGAAATATGCTGCGAACGGCAGTGCCGCTGTCAGCAGTCCGCGGAGGACAAATAATAAGATCTGACCGGATGTGAATTCCATGATGCGCCTCCGCTCCGTTTGGTCATATGCTGCGGACAGCCTCCGCAAACGCATGCATTTTCTGCGGATCCTTGCGCCCGTCTGTTTCAACGCCGCTGCTGACATCCACAGCATAGGGATGCAGTGCGCTGACGGCTTCCGCGACATTGTCCGGATTCAGACCGCCCGCGAGGAAATACGGTCTGCCGATGTCCCTGATCAGCGTGTGGTCGAACATTTTTCCCGTGCCGGTGCCCGAATCGAGCAGCACACAGTCTGCCTTGCTTTGCTGCGCACGCTGCACGTCCTCCGCACAGGTGACCTTGAAAGCCTTGATGACCGGTTTTCCTGTGCGTTCTTTCAGCTGTGTGATATAAGCGTCATCCTCGTTTCCGTGCAGCTGGATCACGTCGAGCATTTCAGCATAGCGGAGAATATTCTCAATCGGCTCGCTGACGAATACGCCGACCTTTTTTGCGCAGCT
>JAFZBC010000365.1:0-3354 GCA_017561965.1 Oscillospiraceae bacterium | reverse complement strand
CCTGTAAAACTGAATGCGCTTGCCGACGGCCCGGATATCCCGCAGGGCAACTGCTCCGTCCGGGCGCATCTGCTTTGATGCCTGCGTGTTCATTGGAATCCCTCCGTTCCGATCCCGCACAAATGTTCTTTCTGATAATGTCACAGGCATATCGTATTTGCCTGCTTGCCACTATTATACCACACGATTCGTGTTTTGTCAAGCGCGAATTTCGCGGAACAGTCCACAAACCGTGTGATATGACAAGGGGAATTTTATCCTGTGATATTCCCGTTTTCCGCTTGATTTCCGGCAATTCCTGTGTTATAATGAAGAAAAACGCAAAATCCGGCTTTTCATAAGCATTGTAAATAGGTTACAGGGAGGAATATCATGAAACACAAATCCGTTCCGGCCAGATTCGCAGCGGCAGTCCTGTGCTGCATATTCTGCTGCGCCGGCCTGACGTCACCGAAGGCTTCGGCAGAGGAAGCAGGGGAACTGCCGGTGTGCTTTGACTGGCGTGAGGAAGCACCGGAGATTCTGACGCCGGTGAAGAAGCAGATCGGCGGCACCTGCTGGGCGTATGCGACGATTGCATGTGCAGAAGCCAATCTGATCAAAAAAGGGCTGGCGGACAGCAGCATTGACCTTTCGGAGGCGCATCTGATCTGGTTTACGAACGGGCAGGGTTCTCCGACGGATCCTGACGATCTCAGATACGGCGGCACGCACAATGACGGCGTGGACGGCTACGAAGGCGGGGCTTCGGTGCTGACCACGGACTGCACGCTGGCAGCTTGGCAGGGCGTTGTCCCGGAAAGCGCTGCTGCGCCGCATGCCGATAAGCAGCCGCTGGATGAGTCGCTGCGGTATCAGTCTGTCGCACATTTGCAGAATGCGGAGGGGTATCCTTTGGATGAGCCGCAGATCATCAAGACAAAGCTCATGGAAAACGGCCCGATGGTTCTGAGCTATTTTAATTCCCATGATCAGGAGGATGCGATTTCTGCGCAGCACGGATACTATAATCAGGATTATCTTGAAAAAAAAGAGCAGGACGCATTGAACGGCGACTTTCATCTTGTGATGCTGGTTGGCTGGGATGACAGCTTTTCCAAAGAGAATTTCACCGCGGAACCGCCCGGTGACGGCGCGTGGATTCTCCGGGACAGTCAGGCAGGGCGCATCAATTCCGGAAATGCGTATTATTATATGAGCTATTATGAACCGTCGATCAGAACGTATTATTCCTATGATTTTGAACCGGTGACGAACTACGGGAACGTGTATCATTATAACGACTCCGAGATCACCAGATACAGCCCCTCAAAGGAAGAAAACGGGTTTCTCATTGCAAATGTATTTGAAGCCGCAAAGCCGGAAAAAATCGCGGCCGTCGGGTTCTTTACGGATACGCGTTCGGAAGCCTATGAGATTTCGGTATACGCGCTGGAGGACGGTTTCAGGGATCCGCAGGACGGCACACTGGTCACGCAGTTTGACGGCGTTGTGGAATTCAGAGGCTTTCATACCGTACAGCTGCCGCAGACCTATGCGGTGGAGCCGGGGCAGCTGTATTCCGTGGTCATCCGGCTTCCGGTCGGAAAGCAATACGGCACATATTTCGATTCCGCCGTTTACAGAGAGGGCGTTTCGTTCCGGGCGCTGTATAACAGTGAAGGCGTCATTCGCTGGAAGGACTGCTATGATTTGGGACGCGGTGATGTCTGCATCCATGTGTATACGAAATACGAAGATGGAACCGAGGATTATATCCGCGGCGACCTGAACCGCGACGGCACCGTCAGCGCAGCAGATCTCTCGCTGCTGAAACAGCTGCTGTACGGCAGTCAGCGCACAGATCTTTGTCTGCCCGCCGCTGACTGGAACGGGGACGGTCTGACGGATGCGGCGGATGCAAGCGGTCTGCGGGACTTCCTGCTCGGAGATCCGGCGGCATAGTCCGGCAAAACCGCAGGTTTTCTGTCACAATTTTTGCCACACTCTCCGCATTTAATATGGAATCCTACAAAATTATGCAGAACGGGATTTTCCGCTTGATTCCTGCGGAATTTCGCTGTATAATATCTAGGCATTCTATAATAATTAACGGAGATGAAGAAATTGGAAGAAACCGTAAAGAAGCCGACGGCTGACAAGCTGAAACCGAAGCTGTTTTCGGTGATGAAAACCTATTCAAAGGCGCAGTTCGTCAAGGATCTGGTCGCGGGCGTCATTGTTGCGATCATTGCGCTGCCGCTTTCCATCGCGCTGGCACTGGCCTCCGGCGTCAATCCGGAGCAGGGTCTGTACACAGCGATCGTCGCAGGATTTCTGGTGTCCTTTCTGGGCGGCAGCCGTGTGCAGATCGCCGGACCGACCGCTGCCTTTGCAACGATCGTTGCGGGCATTGTCGCCACGGACGGCATGGACGGACTGATCCTTTCAACGGTCATGGCGGGCATTCTGCTGATCGTGATGGGCTTCTGCCGCTTCGGCAAGCTGCTGAAATTTATCCCGAATACGATCACCGCGGGCTTTACCTTCGGCATTGCCGCGACCATCGTGATCGGACAGATCAAGGATTTTCTCGGGCTGACCTTTCAGAATGCGCCGATTGAAACGGTGGACAAGATCGCGGAGATCTTCCGCTGTATCGGCAGTCTGAATCCGTCGGCGCTGCTGGTCGGTGCGATTTCGCTGGCCGTGCTGATCCTCTGGCCGAAGAAGCTGGAGAAGATCCCGGCCTCGCTGATCGCCGTGCTGCTCTGCTCCGCGCTTGTGAAGCTGACAGGCATGAACGTCAACACCATCGGAGATCTGTACACGATCTCCAGCGCACCGCCGAAATTCGTGCTGCCGCATGTGACCTTTGCGGGCATCCGCGCCATGCTGCCGAACGCCTTTACGATTGCGATTCTCGCAGCGATTGAGTCGCTGCTCTCCTGCGTGGTTTCTGACGGCATGATTGGCTCGAAGCACCGTTCCAACATGGAGCTGATCGGGCAGGGCGTTGCCAATATCGGCTCGGCGCTGTTCGGCGGCATCCCCGCGACCGGCGCCATCGCGCGCACGGCTGCCAATGTCAAGAACGGCGGCAGAACGCCGGTTTCCGGCATGGTGCATTCTGCGGTGCTGCTCGGCATTCTTGTACTGCTGATGCCCTATGCATCCATGATCCCGATGCCGACGATCGCGGCGATTCTGTTCATTGTTGCATATAACATGTGCGGCTGGAAGAACATCCGCACAATGCTGAAAACTGCACCGAAAAGCGATATTGCGGTGCTGCTGACCGCGATTGTGCTGACCGTCGTGTTCGATCTGGTTGTCGCAATCGGTGCCGGACTGGTGCTCGCATCGCTGCTCTTT
>JAFZBC010000364.1:0-2105 GCA_017561965.1 Oscillospiraceae bacterium | reverse complement strand
CGGCTGGGAAACGCAGGAACGGATTTTGCAGGAGAATACCTATGACGGCGTGACGCTTCTGCTGCTGCAATATTTTGACGGGAAACTGTACTGAACACAGAAAGGGACCGAAGAATTGAAGCAGAAAACAACGAAATACAAAACCGTCATGCTGATCCTGTTCAGTATCAGCGTGATTTTCAACCTGGCAGCCTTTTCAGGAACATTCTGTGACCGGTACACGGAACATGTGTATCCGCATCTCGCGGACACGTTCGGCAGACTGAGCGCGCCGCTGCCGTTCGCTGCCGGAGAGGTGCTCGCTGTGCTCGGCGGCGTGCTTCTGCTGACGGCGCTGGCTGTCCTGATTCTGCTGCCGTTCCTGCGGAAAAAGCAGGGCTTCCGGAAGTTCTGCGGCAGGATCTGGAAAACGGTGCTTGCCGTGCTGAATGTCCTGCTGCTGATCACAACCTTTCAATATCTAATTCCTGTGCGCTGCACGCCGATCGCGGCGCAGAGCGGCAGAACGGATTTTTCCTATGAGGAGGTCTACCGTGCGGAGGAATATATCGTAAACAGCGCCAATGAAGCTGCGGCGGAGATCCCGCTGGACGAAAACGGCAGGGCAGTCTTCCCGTCCGCTGAGGAGCTGGACAGCCGCGCAATGGATGCGCTGGCAGCGCTCGCGCCGGAGTACCCGCGTCTTGCAGGCTATTATCCGCCGGTCAAGAACTCGCTGTTTTCAGACATTCTGGAACGCATGAATATCGGCGGCATGACACTGGAGTACACGATGGAGCTCATCCACAACAGGTATTCCTGTCAGCCGTTATATCTGCCCGTTCTGGATACCCATGAAATGGCGCATCATAAGGGCTTTTACCGTGAGAGTGAAGCAGAATTCATCAGTACGCTGGCAATGATCCGCAGTGAGGATCCCTTTCTGCGGCTTTCCGGGTATATCGAGATTGAGCGGTATATGACCGAAGCCTACAATCAGGCCGTGGATGCTGTTGCGGATGAAATGATCGCCGCAGGCGAGCTGGAGCCGCTGCCGGATAATATTTCAATCAAGGATCCGCGTCTGCGGGAATTTCTGCAAAAGCTGCATGAACGCGTCCGGCAGCAGCCGTATTTCAGCTCGCTTGTGAATACTCTGATCAATCAGTCCAACGGCATTGCGACGGAGATCTATCAGGCGGATTCCCACCCGATCGACAATATGCCGGCAGTCAATGAAGCAATCGGGGAAATCGCGGATGTCGGCTGGGAAACGCAGGCAGCCGTGCTGAAGGAGCATAACTATGACGGCATGGCGCTGCTGTATCTGCAATATTTTGACGGGAAACTGTACTGACCCATAAAAATTTAGCGCTTTTACGCGTTAAAGGGTTGACATTTCCGGAAAAATCATGTATAATAAGGAGCAGAGGACTGCAAAGGTTATGACATATTTGTATTTTCCCGGAAACAAAGGAGCCTGAAACATTATGATGAACATGGAATTTGAACGCAAGCTGACCATTCCGAAGGATACAAAGGAAATGTATCCCGTCACAAAGGAAATGGAACAGATTGTTGCGGAACGTGCCGAGGAGATCCGGAAGATCTTTTCCGGCGAGGAGGACAAGCTGATCCTCATTATCGGACCGTGCTCTGCGGATAACCCGGACGCGGTGTTGGACTATATCAGCCGCCTGCGGAAGGTGCAGGAGCAGGTCAGGGACGAGATTTTCATTATCCCGCGCATTTACACGAACAAGCCGCGCACGACCGGTGCAGGCTACAAGGGCCTGCTGCATCAGCCGAACCCGAACGCGAAGCCCGATGTGTTCAAGGGCATCATTGCGACCCGTGAACTGCATATGCGCGCGCTGAAGGAAACCGGCTTCTCCTGCGCGGACGAGATGCTCTATCCGGAGAATCACCGCTATCTGGACGACCTGCTGGCCTATGTCGCAGTCGGCGCACGCTCTGTGGAAAATCAGCAGCACCGGCTCGTTTCCAGCGCCCTGCCGATCCCGGTCGGTATGAAGAATCCGACCTCCGGCGACCTCTCCGTCATGATGAACGCGGTCACTGCGGCGCAGCAGGGACACAGCTTCATCTACCGCGGATGGGCGGTG
>JAFZBC010000363.1:0-5310 GCA_017561965.1 Oscillospiraceae bacterium | reverse complement strand
TGTGTAAGGTGTTTGTTGTGTCACGGTTTTCTCCTTTGTTTATATAATGTTATCAGACGGTGCTGTGCGGCATAGTACGGCAAAAGCACCGGACAGAACCGATGCTTTTGCAAAAAACTCATATCAGCGCGGAAAATCCCGCGTCAGAAAATCAATCGACGGACGGCTCCAGCAGCGCGTAATCGTCGTCCATGCGGCGGTAGACAATGTTGATCGAGCCGTTTTCCGCATTCTGGAAGACGAAGAACGAATGCCCCAGCATGTTCATCTGGAGAATGGCCTCCTCGACGCTCATCGGCTGGACGCGGAACGCCTTTCTGCGGATGAGGTTGTACTCAGTCTGCTCCTCCACGGTATCGGTGAAGGCCTCCGGCGAAAGTGCGCTCTCCTTGATGCGCTTGCCGAGCTTGGTCTTGTTGCGGCGGATCATGCGGATGATCTTGTCGATCGCTGCATCGAGTGCATCGTTCTTGTCGGTGGCACTCTGCTCTGCACGGTAGATCATGCTGCCTGCACGGACAGTCAGCTCGCAGACGATCTGGCCGCGGAGCTCATTGAGCGTGATCTTGGCTTCTGCTTCATCCTCGAAGAATTTATCCAGCTTCTGATTCAGCTTTTTTTCTGCATATTCCGAAAAACTCGGACCGATCTGGATCTTTTTTGCCATAATATTCAGCTTCTTCATAAGTTCATTTCCTCCTTTGCTCCGGCACTTCTTTGCCGGTTGCTGTATCTATTATAGCATATTTGTACAAAAAAATCAAGACCTATTTCAGCTTTTTGAGAAAAGTTTTGAACAGGTCTGAAAATTTCGGTAAGGCGCGAAAAACATGATACTTTTATTAAGGTGCGGCGGCCGTGCTTGACTTTCCTGCGAATACATGGTATAATAACTTGATATATTATGTGCATCGGCTGAAGCTCAGCCGTTCAGAAGGAGGCACAGCGATATGATTTATGTTTTTCTTGCGGAAGGCTTTGAGGAGATTGAGGCACTGACGCCTGTGGACTGCCTGCGCAGAGCCGGAAAGACAGTGCAGACTGTCGGCGTCGGCGGCAGCGTGATCATGGGCGCACACGGCATCCCCGTGGCCGCGGATATCACCGCGGAGGACATACAGCTGAATGAAGCGCTGGAGATGATCGTGCTGCCCGGCGGAATGCCCGGCACGCTCAACCTCGGAAAGAGTCAGGCGGTGCAGGATGCGCTCACCTACTGTTCCGGGCAGAAGCGCCTGATCGCGGCCATCTGCGCGGCGCCCTCTGTGCTCGGCGCAAGAGGCTTGCTCAGCGGAAAAACCGCAACCTGCTATCCGGGCTTTGAGCCGCAGCTGACCGGCTGCAATGCCGTTGCGGCGCCGGTCTGTCAGGACGGCAATATCATCACCGGCAGAGGCCCCGGTGCAGCCATGGACTTTGCACTTCATCTGGTCGCAGTGCTCTGCGGCAAGGCGAAGGCAGAGCAGCTCGCACAGGGCATGGTATATACAAAATGAACAGCATCACCGCGCAGAAAAAAGAGCTGCGCGCCGCAATGATGCAGCAGCGGCGGGCGATGTCCTTCGCATTCCGGCGGGAGGCTGACCGCGCAATCGCGGAGGCCGTGCTCCGGCATCCCGCCTATCAGGCCGCGAAGCAGGTGCTTGCCTATGTTTCGATGCCGCATGAGGTCGGGACAAGGGCGATTCTGGAGGCCGTGCTGGCGGACGGAAAAACGCTCGGGCTGCCGGTCTGCGAGCCGGAAACCTGTACGATGCTGTTTTACCGGCTGGACGCGCTCTCGGAGCTGACGGCGGGGGCTTACCGGATTCCGGTGCCGCCTGCATCGCCGGAGCGGCTGCTGGTGCCGTCGGAGGATACGCTGATGATCGTGCCGATGCTCGCATTTGACGGGCAGGGCTACCGGCTCGGCGCAGGCGGCGGATATTATGACCGTTTTCTCGCCGCACATTCCGTGCAGGCGGTCGGGATTTGTTATGCGGATTGCAGAATGACGCAGCTGCCGCATGACAATAATGACAGAAAGCTGGCAAGCTGCGTTACGGAACAAAAAACGGAGGATTTTTATGGCTGATGAGAACAAGCCGCTGGACGGCAGCGCGCAGGAAGCTGCGGAAACTGCCGAAGCGGCTGCGGAGGCACTGACGGAAACCGCGGAGGCAGCAGAGCAGGCTGCGGATGCGGCGGCCGATGCTGCGGAGGATACCGTGGCAGAGGTAGAGGCGATTGTGCAGGAAGCGCTCGGCACACCGGAAGGGGAAACTGCTCCCGCAGCGGAAGAAGCCTCTGCGGAAACGCCTGCGCAGCCGAAGAAGCCGGCAGCGCGGAAGGATTCCGCAAAAAAGAGCGGGCTTGCAGGCATGCTGCCGAAGAAAAAGAAGAAGCGTCCGCGCAAGCGTTCCATTGAGGATGAGCTTGCCGACCTTGCCGCGGAAGAGGCCGAATTCGATTCCTGGGGCAGACCGATCAAAAAGAAGAAAAAGCGCCGCCGCAGAAAGACGCGCAAGCTGTCCTGCACGCTTGTGCTGCTGACGCTGATTCTTGCGCTGTCCTCGGTGCTCTCCGTCCTGATTCTTGCCGTTGCAAAGGAAATGTACGGCATTGACAAGGACTATAATAAGAAGATTGTCATGATCGAAGAGGGCGCCGGTACGCGGGCCATTGCGGAGCAGCTGCAAAAAGAGGGCATCATCACGCTGCCGCAGGTCTTCCGGCTTGTTTCCCGTATGAACGGCATGGACGGCAAGTATATCGCCGGTGAGCATCACCTCACGCCGTCAATGTCCTATGAAACGATGATCGACGAGCTCTGCACGAACTATCAGGAGGAAGGCCGCGAGCCTGTCCGTGTGACCATTCCGGAAGGCTATACGCTGCTCCAGGCTGCACAGGTTCTGGAGGAGCACGAAGTCTGCACGGCAGAGAGCTTCCTGTTCTTCTTCAACAGCGGCCAGAACGGCATGTTCAAATTCGAGCAGTACCTGCCGGAGAAGTCCTCGCTGAAATTCCAGCAGATGGAGGGCTACTGCTTCCCGGATACCTATGAATTCTACGTCAATGAGGATCCGAACATCGTTGCGCAGAAGATCTACGCAAACTTCAACTCCAAAATGACCGACGCTGACTATAAGAAGATGAATGAGCTCGGCTGGGATCTGGACAAGGTCATCACGCTTGCGTCCATCATCGAGGCGGAATCCGGCGGCAGCTCAAAGTATATGAAGCATGTTTCGTCGGTCTTCCACAACCGTCTGCTGCATTCCGCAGAATTCCCGAAGCTCCAGTCCGACCCGACCAGAAAGTATGCAGAGGATGTCATCGCACCGAATCTGGAGCGCGACAACCCGACCATGCGCATGGCCTATAACACCTATGAAGGCGCAGGCCTGCCGCCCGGCGCGATCTGCAACCCCGGCAGAGCTGCCATCGAAGCGGCGCTGTATCCGGATCAGACCAACGACTTCTACTTCAACGCGAATATCGACACCGGCGAAACCTACTTCGCGGAAACCTATGAGCAGCATAAGCAGAATCTGGCATTGGTCAATGCACAGTATGCTGCTGCGGAGGCTGCCGCAAACGGTGAGAACGCCAATGCCGGCGGCGATGAATAAGCCGGAGCTGCTTGCCCCCGCGGGCGACGCGGAATGCTTCGGTGCCGCGCTGCAATTCGGTGCGGACGCCGTATATGTCGGCGCCAAGCATTACGGAATGCGCGCTGCGGCAAAAAACTTTGATTATCGTGCACTGTATGATGCGGTGAAGCAGGCGCACCGGCAGGGCGTCAGGGTGTATCTCACCGCGAACGTCCTGCCGCGCAATGCGGAAATGGATGCATTTCCGGCATTTGTCAGAAAGGTCAGCGCATGCGGCGTCGATGCCGTCATTGCAGCCGACCTCGGTGTGATCACACAGCTCAGAACGCTGGCGCCGGAACTGACCGTCCACGCATCCACACAGACCGGCGTCGTCAATTACCAGACGGCGAATGCGCTGTATGCGCTCGGCGTGAAGCGCGTGGTGCTCGCAAGAGAGCTGTCCATCGAAGAGATCGCGGAAATCCGCGCAAAAACGCCGAAGGATCTGGAGATCGAGATCTTTGTACACGGCGCAATGTGCATGAGCGTTTCGGGACGCTGCCTGCTCTCGGAGTATCTGACAGGCAGAGATGCGAACCGCGGCGCGTGTGCGCAGTCCTGCCGCTGGAAATACGCGCTCATGGAGGAAAAGCGTCCGGGGCAGTATTTTCCCGTGGACGAGGACAGCGACGGCAGCTACATCTTAAACGCAAAGGATCTCTGCCTGCTTCCCTATCTGAAAGAGCTGGCGGAGGCAGGCGTCGATTCGGTCAAGATCGAGGGCAGAGCCAAGGCGGCATACTATGTCGCGGGCGTGACGAACGCTTACCGCATGGCGCTGGATGCGCTCTTTGATACCCCGCCGCGGGAAGTGCCCGCGTGGGTCATGCAGGAGCTGAACAACGTCAGCCACCGCCCGTATACGGTCGGGTTTGCCTTCGGGCAGCGCAAGGATCTCATCTGGCAGGAGGAAAACGGCTACATCCGCGATTACGAGGTCGTCGGCATCGTGCAGAAGCAGGAAAACGGCAGGCTGTATGTCAGTCAGCGCAACCGCTTTTTCGCAGGCGATACCGTCGAAGTCCTGATGCCGCAGGTCAGGCCGCTTGTCCTGACGGTCAGCGATCTGCAAAACGGCGAGGGCGAGCTGATCGAAGCCGCAAATCATGCGGTCATGGACTGCTCGTTCCTCTGTGAGCAGGAAGTTCCGGCGGGGGCATTTGTACGGAAACAGACTGCTGAATAAGGGGGCGTAACAAATGTTCCAGAAAGACGGCATTACATACGAAACTGAGCAGGAATATCAGTATGCGAAGCAGAATAACGTAACTGAACCGAAAAAGCGCACAGCGGCCGAAAGTATATGGCGGGTGCTTGCAGTCGTGTGCATGCTGATCGTGCTGCTTTTTATCATCAGTGTCTGGTCCGAAGGATCGCCGCCTGTCTGATCTTTACCGTTTGCAGCATCATCAAGCGGCTGCATCCGGAGACGAACATTTCCATAAATGGGATTCCAAAGGGGCATTGCCCCTTTGGCTGGGCTTGGGGCGGAGCCCCATGATCAATCCGCCGGCGGCACCTTATAAGGAGGCACGGAAATGTTCAAGAAGAACGGCATTACATAGGAAAGCGAAGAAGAATATATGCACGCGAAGTGCAATGACGAACTGGTATCGAGGAGCAGACTTTCAAAAAAAGAGCGCGTATGGCTGATCGCAGTGCTTACAGTGCT
>JAFZBC010000362.1:0-4695 GCA_017561965.1 Oscillospiraceae bacterium | reverse complement strand
CGCCGTGCTCACCGCAGATACCGCAGTGGAGCTTCGGGTTGACCGGCTTGCCGAGCTTGATTGCCATTTCCATCAGCTTGTCGACACCGATCTGATCGAGCTTTGCGAACGGATCGCTCTCGAAGATCTTGGCATCGTAGTAAGCGCCGAGGAACTTGCCTGCGTCGTCACGGGAGAAGCCGAAGGTCATCTGGGTCAGATCGTTGGTGCCGAAGAAGAAGAAGTCTGCTTCCTTCGCGATATCGTCAGCAGTCAGAGCTGCACGCGGGATCTCGATCATGGTACCGACCTGATACTTCAGATCTGCGCCTGCTTCCTTAATGGTAGCATCAGCAGTTTCGACAACAACCTTCTTGACGAACTTGAGCTCCTTGACCTCGCCGACCAGCGGGATCATGATCTCCGGCTCGACAGTCCAGTCCGGATGAGCCTTCTTGACGTTGATTGCAGCCTTGATGACAGCCTTGGTCTGCATTGCAGCAATCTCCGGATAGGTGACAGCCAGACGGCAGCCGCGGTGACCCATCATCGGGTTGAACTCGTGCAGGGAGGAGATGATTGCCTTGATGTCCTCAACGGACTTGCCCTGTGCATCTGCCAGTGCCTTGATATCAGCTTCCTCGGTCGGAACGAACTCGTGGAGCGGCGGATCCAGGAAACGGATGGTGACAGGGCTGCCTTCCAGAGCCTCGTACAGAGCCTCGAAGTCAGCCTGCTGCATCGGCTCGATCTTTGCGAGCGCTGCCTCACGCTGCTCAACGGTATCTGCACAGATCATCTCGCGGAATGCTGCGATTCTGGACGGCTCGAAGAACATGTGCTCAGTACGGCAGAGGCCGATACCCTCAGCGCCGAGCTCTCTTGCCTTCTTTGCGTCAGCCGGAGTATCTGCATTGGTGCGGACCTTCAGCTTGCGGAACTTATCTGCCCAGCCCATGACGCGGCCGAAGGTGCCGGCGATCTGTGCGTCAACAGTCGGGATGATGCCCTTGTAGATGTTACCGGTGGTGCCGTCGATGGAGATTGCGTCGCCTTCCTTGAAGGTTTCGCCTGCCAGCGTGAACACCTTGTTTGCTTCGTCCATGTTAATGTCGGAGCAGCCGGAAACGCAGCAGGTACCCATACCGCGGGCAACAACAGCTGCGTGAGAGGTCATACCGCCGCGGACAGTCAGGATACCCTGAGATGCCTTCATACCGGTGATGTCCTCCGGAGAGGTCTCCAGACGAACGAGAACAACCTTCTCGCCGCGTGCGTTCCATGCCTCAGCGTCATCAGCGGTGAAGACGACCTTACCGCAAGCTGCGCCGGGGGATGCGCCCAGACCCTTGCCCAGCGGGGTAGCCGCCTTCAGAGCCTTTGCATCGAACTGCGGGTGGAGCAGGGTGTCGAGGTTACGCGGGTCGATCATCAGGACAGCCTCTTCCTCGGTCTTCATGCCCTCGTCAACGAGGTCACAAGCGATCTGGAGAGCAGCCGGAGCGGTTCTCTTACCGTTGCGGCACTGGAGCATGTAGAGCTTCTTGTTCTCAACAGTGAACTCCATATCCTGCATGTCGTGATAGTGCTTTTCGAGGATGTCGCAAACTCTGATGAAGTCTGCGTATGCCTCCGGGAACTCCTCTTCCATCTGTGCGATCGGCATCGGAGTACGGACGCCTGCAACGACGTCTTCGCCCTGTGCGTTCTTCAGGAACTCGCCCATGAGCTTCTTCTCGCCGGTAGCCGGGTCACGGGTGAACGCAACGCCGGTGCCGCAGTCATCGCCCATGTTGCCGAATGCCATCATCTGCACGTTGACAGCAGTACCCCAGGAATACGGGATATCGTTGTCGCGGCGGTAGACGTTTGCACGCGGGTTGTCCCAGGAACGGAACACGGCCTTGATTGCGCCCATCAGCTGTGCCTTCGGATCGCTCGGGAAGTCCTCGCCGATCTTGGACTTGTACTCAGCCTTGAACTGCTCAGCCAGCTCCTTGAGGTCAGCAGCGGTCAGCTCAACGTCCTGCTTGACGCCGCGCTCTGCCTTCATCTTGTCGATGAGCTCCTCAAAGTACTTCTTGCCGACTTCCATAACAACGTCAGAATACATCTGGATGAATCTGCGGTAGCAGTCATATGCCCAGCGCTCGTTGTTAGACTTCTCAGCCATGGTCTTGACGACTTCCTCGTTCAGACCGAGGTTGAGGATCGTATCCATCATACCCGGCATAGATGCTCTTGCGCCCGAGCGGACGGAAACGAGCAGCGGGTTCTCCTTGTCACCGAACTTCTTTCCGGTGATGCCTTCCATCTTGACGATGTACTCCTCGATCTCAGCCATGATCTCAGCATTGATCTGACGGCCGTCCTCGTAGTACTGTGTGCAAGCCTCAGTCGAAATCGTGAAGCCCTGCGGAACCGGAAGACCGATGTTGGTCATCTCAGCGAGGTTCGCGCCCTTGCCGCCGAGGAGCTCACGCATGTTTGCGTTACCCTCAGAGAACAGGTAACAATACTTTTTGCCCATTGGAAAAACCTCCATTCTTTGTATACCGGCAGATTGCTTGTCAGGCATACTGCGGGCGCAGTACACCCCAATAGCCGGAGATAGCATTATTATATCATAAAATGCCGGAAAAAGTCCAGCCCTTTTGCAAACATTTTTTGGATTCCCGCGATTTTTGGCATTTTCAACAAATCTGTGCATTTTGCTTGCAATCAGTGGGATTATGTGCGATAATGAGGATACTGTTTTCCGGTACACATTCCGGATGCGTGCTTTCCGGATTCCTGCGGCTTTCTGCCCGGTCATCCGCAGCTTTGGCTGCTCCCGGAAATACACTACTTATAGAAAGGAACAGCAGAGAAATGATCATAGAGAACGGTCTGCCGCAGGTGAAGATTTTTTCGGACGGTGCTTGCAGCGGCAATCCCGGGCCGGGGGGCTGGGGGACGATCCTCCAGTTTACCGATCCGCAGGGGAAACTGCATGAAAAGGAGCTCTCCGGCGGGGAGGCGCATACCACAAATAACCGCATGGAGCTCTCCGGGGTGATTGCGGGGCTGGAAGCACTCGTGAAGCCCTGCGCCGTTCTGCTGACGACCGACAGCCGCTATGTTGTGGACAGCGTCACAAAAGGCTGGGTCTATGCATGGCAGAAAAAGGGTTGGGTCAAGGCTGACAAGAAGCCTGCGCTGAACGTCGATCTCTGGGAAAAGCTGCTGCCGCTGCTGAAAAAGCATCAGGTGACCTTCAACTGGGTCAAGGGCCATGCGGGGCACCCCGAAAACGAGCGCTGCGACCGTCTGGCTGTGGCGGAACGTATGAAATTTTGAACAAAACGGGAAAGATTTGGGAAGATGCTTGATTTCTGTCCCGATCTGTGTTATAATTACAGTGATTATACCGAAACATAACTCAGTCAGACGACACAATAACGACTGTCAGGACGGTGATAAAACATGCAGACAGACGGTTTCCGCCGGATCGCAGTGATCGCAGCAGGAATCAATGAAGAATATCAGAGCAGTGTGCTCAGCGGCATTGCAGACGAAGTGAAGGAACGCCGGATCAATGCGGTGTGTTTTGGCGCGTTCGGCGGCGTGCTGGAGAATCTGCTTTGCGATATCGGGGAAAACAATATATATAATTTGCCGGATTTCCGGCGGTTTGACGGCGCCGTACTGATGACGAATACGATCATGGATCCGGCTACGCGTACGGCTGTCATGGAGGCAGTGCAGCAGGCGGACATCCCTGCGGTTGTGCTGGATGACGACAGCTGTCCCTCTTTTATCAATATCTGCATCGACAATGAAAAAGCGATGCGGGAGATGGCGGAGCATGTGATCTCCGTGCATCATGCAAAGACAGTGAACTATATTTCCGGTCCGCTGGAAAATCCGGAGGCGCGGAACCGTTACCGGGCTTTCCTCAGTGTGATGGAGGAACACGGGCTCCATGCGGAAAAGGAACGGGTCTATTTCGGAGATTTCCGCCCGATCAGCGGCAGGGAAGCGGCAGAAACCTTCCTGCGTTCCGCATTGCCGCTGCCGGATGCAGTCATCTGTGCGAACGACGCCATGGCGCTTGAGGCGATCGGTGTGTTCAAGCAGCACGGTATCCGCATTCCGGAGGATATGATCGTCACCGGCTTTGATCATACGTATTATGCACATCATCACAGCCCGTCGCTGACCTCGGTTTCGCGGCCGCTGTATGAGGCGGGGCGGACAGCCGTCCGGACGCTTGCAGAGATCTGGGAAGGCAAGGACTGCGGCAGCACCGCGGTGCTGGATACCTCGCTGGCACTGCTGGAAAGCTGCGGCTGTGCGAGTCCGGAAACGGCCGATACCCGACTGTACCGGGAGAGCGTATCTGAACTGCTCAAGCGCACCCGTGCGGATGTTTCGCTGTTCAACCGCATGATCTCCTCGCTGGCCGGCGCCGAAACGACGGAAGACAATGTCCGGATGCTCGGCAGGTTCATGCAGGAGCTCGGCTGTGAGGAGTGCAGCATCTGTCTGTGCGACAACTGGCAGAGTGCCTTCCGTGACGAGGCTGCGGGTGAAACGAATACAGACGGCAGCGGCTATACCGAGTTCATGTCCGCACCGTATATCCGTACGGACCTCGGGACCGGCGCGATCGAGCGCTTCCGCAGCGCTGATCTGTTTCCCGTCCCGTTCACGGACAGCGGCAATATGAGTTAT
>JAFZBC010000361.1:0-5858 GCA_017561965.1 Oscillospiraceae bacterium | reverse complement strand
TCCTGCATGGTTTCTCCGTCCGATCCGGTCAAAACCGTCTACAACACGATCGGCGGCGCAAACTGGAATCAGGCGGGACAGGCCGTGACATGGGAGATCCCCGCCGGAACCCTGCCGGGTGACGGCTGGTATCAGCTCGGCATCAAGGCAAGGCAGGACGTGATCCGCGGCTTTTACTCCAACCGCCGCCTGCTGATTGACGGCAGCGTCCCGAGCGATGCATTCTCCCAGCTGAAATTCTACTACGACACGGACTGGTCGCTGACGCAGGCACAGCAGAACGGCGAAACCGCCTATCTCTATCTGACGGCGGACGAGGCGCACACCCTGACGCTGGAGGCAATCCCCGGCGAGATCGGTGACACGATGCGAAAACTTGAAAAGACCGTTGCCGCACTCAACACCTGTTATCAGCAGATCCTGATGGTCACAGGGCCGAACCCCGATCCGTATAACGACTACTATGTCGAGGAGAGCATTCCGACGCTGCTTTCCGATCTCCGGCGGATCTCACAGGAGTTCCGGGACGCGCAGGACGGCATCGAGCAGCTCTCCGGCGTGCAGGGCTCCGAGGCCGCCGCACTGCAAAGAATGTATGTGATCCTTGACAAATGCACGGCCAAGCCGACACGCATTCCGAAGTATGTGCGGCAGATCAAGGACAATCTCTCGACGATCTCCGCATTCATCCGCGACCGGCGCAGTCAGCCGCTGGAGATCGACTACATCGAGCTGGCTTCCCCGCAAACGCAGTTTGCACCGCTGAAAGCCGGATTCTTCCGGCAGCTCGGATTCCGGATCCGCGCGCTGGCCGGTTCCTTCACGGAGGACTATAACACGATCTCCGATGCGGGCACGGATGACGCAATCGAGGTCTGGGTCAATCTCGGCCGTGATCAGGCGCTTGCGGTGCGGGAACTGGTCGAGAACGATTTCGCATTAAAGCATCCGGAAATACCCGTTTCGGTGAATCTCGTGGCGGGCGGCGTGGTCGAAGCGACGCTCGCGGGCAAGGGACCGGATGTCGCGCTGTTTCTGGGCGGAGAATTTCCGGTCAACCTTGCATGCCGCGGCCTGCTCACGGATCTGACGCAGTTTGACGGCTATGAAGAAGCCATGCAGGACTTCCATCCGGAAGCCGCCGTGCAGTATCAGTATCAGGACGGCGTGTACGGAATGCCGCTGACGCAGAGCTGGACCATGATGTTCTACCGCAAGGATATTCTGACGGAGCTCGGCTTCACGGAGCTGCCGCGCACATGGGACGACCTGATCGGCGCGCTGCCCGCACTCCAGCGGAAGCATCTCGGCGTCGGACTGATCCTGCCGTCCGCGAATGTTGCCGCCGCAACGGAGCCGGGACATACCTTTGCATCCATGCTGCTCCAGCAGGGGCTGAACTATTATAATGATGACCAGACCCGCACGACCTTTGACACGGTGCCTGCGATCCAGTGCTTTGAAAAATGGACGGATCTGTACCGCGATTACAAGTTCATGCAGGTTTACGATGCATACAGCTATTTCCGCACCGGACAGTATCCGATCGTTATTGCGAATTACAGCTTCTATAATCAGCTTTCGGTCGCCGCGCCGGAAATCCGCGGTCTGTGGGATTTCACGGTCATGCCCGGCACGGAACAGCCGGACGGTACGGTCTGTCACGCATCGAATTCAAGCGGCACCGGCGCCGTCATCTTCAACAAGGTCAAAAACAAAGATGCCGCATGGGAATTCGTCAGATGGTTCAGCTCGGCGGAGGTGCAGGCGGCTTACGGCAGCGAGCTGGAGGGGCTCATGGGACAGATGGGACGCTACGAGGCCGCGAATACCAGAGCGCTCTCGCAGCTGAACTGGTCACAGAAGGAGCTCTCCGTGCTGACGGCGCAGCGGGACGCCCTGCGGGAAATCCCCGTGCTTCCTGCCTCTTATGCCGTCACGCGCAACATCATGAACGCGTTCCGCGAAACGGTCAATTCCAACGAGAACCCCCGCGATACGCTCATGTACTACAACAGCGATATCAACGACGAGATCCGCAGAAAGCGCGAGAATCTCGGCATCCAGTAAACGGCACAGGAGGTGTACGGATTGCCGCAGCCTGAAAAGCAGCCGGGTCAGACCGGCAGAAAAACCAAAAAGGAACAGCGTCAGCAGCTCCTGCGGCGCATCCGGCAGAACCGTGAGGCCTACCTGATGATGCTCCCGTTCATGCTGCTGTTCACGGTATTCACCGTGATCCCCGTCATCATGTCGCTGCCGGTCGGCCTGACCGATTTCGACATGGCGACGTTCCCGCCCAAATGGGTCGGGCTGAGCAATTTCTACAATCTGTTCCTGAACGACAGCGTGTTCATCAAATCCATCCGCGTGACGCTGATTTTTGCGGTCTTTACCGGCCCGCTGAGCTATTTCCTGAGCTTTCTGCTCGCGTGGCTCATCAACGAGATGAACCGGACGCTGAAGGTCATCTTCACGCTGATCTTCTATGCGCCGTCCATGGCCTCCGGCGTGTATGCCGTCTGGCAGCTGATTTTCTCCGGCGACAGCTACGGCATCGCCAATTCCGCACTGATGAATCTCGGCATCACGACCTCCGCGATCCAGTGGCTCACCGATTCGCGGTATATTCTCGCGGTCGTCATCATCGTGCAGCTCTGGGTCAGCATGGGCGCCGGCTTTCTCGCAATGCGAGCGGGCTTCCAGAACATCGACCCCGCGCTGTATGAGGCCGGCGCGGTTGAGGGCATCAAAAGCCGGTGGCAGGAGCTTATTTACATCACGATCCCCGGCATGGGGCCCTCGCTGATGTTTGCGGCGGTCATGCAGATCGTTTCCGCGTTCACCGCAGACATCGTCGCGCGGAATCTGGTCGGATTCCCGAGCACGGATTACGCCGCGCATACGATCATGACACATGCCTATGACTACGGCTGGGTGCGCTTTGAAATGGGTTATGCATCTGCGATCTGTATGATCCTGTTCATTGCGATGTATGCAGCAAACAAGCTGATCAGCCGCGTGCTCGGCAAATATACGGATTAAGGAGGCGGGACAATGTCTGAATCCAAAACCGGCAGAAAGCCCGTCAAACTGAAAGCCTCCAACCGTCGCGCAGGCAGAAAGCATGCCGGAACGGTCATGATCTTTCTGCTGCTGCTGATCCTCGGCGTGTTCATGGTACTGCCGATCTGGCTGATGCTCGTCAATGCGGTCAAGCCGGTCAATGAGATGTTCATGTTCCCGCCGAAGTGGTACACGCTGAACCCGACGCTCGACAATTTCAAGGACACCTACCGCGTACTCGGGCAGATGTGGGTACCGTTTTCCCGCTATGTGTTCAACAGTGTATTCGTGACGCTCGCGGTAACGGTTTTGCAGTGCGTGTTTGCATCCATGGCGGCATTCTGTCTGGCCAAGGTCGATTTTCCGGGAAATAAGATCATCAATGCAATCATCGTGCTCGCGCTGCTTTACAACAGCAATGTCATCTATCTGATGCAGTATATCGTCATGGCGAAGCTGCACATGATCAATACGATGTCCGCGCTGATTTTCCCGGCGGTCGCATCCGCGATGGGGCTGTATCTGATGCGGCAGTCCATGGCCTCTGTCCCCGATGCGATGATCGAGGCGGCCAAGGTGGACGGCGCAGGCCTGTTCACGATCTGCTGGCGCATCGTGATCCCGAACCAGAAGCCCGCGCTCATGACCATGGCGATCTTCGCATTTCAGGGCGCGTGGAATATCACAGGCGGCAGCGTGATCTATGACGAATCGCTGAAAACGCTCCCGACCGTGATCCAGCAGGCGGCCTCCGCGGGCATATCCCGGCAGGGCGTGACCATGGCGGCGGCAGTGATCCTGTTCGTCCCGCCTGTGCTGTTCTTCATCATCGCGCAGAGTCAGGTCATGGAAACCATGGCACATTCCGGCATCAAAGACTGAACAGCGGAAGGATCCGCTGAATAACCGGCACGTCCGGAAAGGAGGAAGCGGTAAAGCATGAAACAGCATATCAGTTTCCTGCGCAGACAGTGCGCAGCGGTTCTCTGTTCCCTTGCGGCAGCCGCTTCCGTGCTGACGCTGACGGCATCTGCGGACGAGCCGTATGATGTCTACAACTACAACCGGCTGGGCGAGGCGGTGCCCTCGCAGGCCGGATATGTGGCAGAGCGTTCGGTCAGCGGCACAGACCTCGGCGCAGGCGCATTCAGCAGTCCGCAGGATCTGTTCCGCAGTGCAGACGACTGCTTTTACATTGCAGACACCGGAAACAGCCGCATCGTGAAAACGAACGGTGATCTGACAGCGGTGCTGCAAATTTGCGACAGCTTCACCCTGCCCGACGGCACCCGCACAAGGCTCAAGAATCCGAAGGGCGTGTTTGTGTCGCCGGATACGGGACGCATGTACATTGCCGACACGGACAACAACCGCGCACTGATCTGCGAACCGGACGGCACCGTGCTCATGGAGATCACCAAGCCGGATTCCCCGGTTTACGACAAGGATCTGACCTTCCTGCCGCAGAAGATCCTCTGCGACAGCGCGGGTAATATTTACATTGTGCTGAGCAACACGACCAAGGGCGCCGCGATGTTCAGCGCAGAGGGCGAATTCATCGGCTATTACGGCGCAAACGCCGTTGCAAGGACAGCAAAGGTCATTGCAGATCATTTCTGGAATCTCATCGCCTCCGATGAGGGACGGCGGCACAGCAACCGCGCCGCGCCGACCGCATTCGACAATTTTGACATTGACAGCGAAAAGGGCTTTATCTACACCTCGACCTCTTCCGGCGCCTCGGATACCGACATTGTGAAAAAGGTCAATCCGGAGGGCTATAACCTGTTCGGGTATCTGTCAGACCACAAGTGGGGCGACCTGTTCTCCGCGTGGTATTCCGGCACGACCTACAAAACCCGGATCGTCGATCTCGACATCGGCGAGGACGGCTCGATCAACTGCCTTGACCAGACGACCGGCCGCGTGTTCCAGTATGACAAGGAGGCCAATCTGCTGTTTATTCTGGGCGGTACCGGCGATCAGCTCGGCACATTCTCCTCCGGCGGCAATGTCACCGCCGTGGAAACCAGAGGCGCAGGCTGCGAGGAAATCTGCGTGCTCGACGCCGGAAAGGGTGCGGTCACGGTCTTTACGCAGACGGATTTCGGGCAGACCGTCCATACCGCGACCGACCTCTACAACAGGGGCTACTATGAGGAGGCACTTGAACCGTGGCAGACGGTGCTGCGGCAGGACGGCAATTACCGCAGAGCCTGTCTGGGCATTTCCAGCGCATATTACAATATGGGACGCTACCGCGACGCAATGAAATACGCCAAGCGCGCAGATGCCTCATGGGTCTATAACCGGGCATTCGAGCGCTACCGTTCGGAGTGGCTGCGGGCGCATCTGAACGGGATCCTGACCGGATGCGTTCTGCTGCTTGCGGCATGGATCGTCCTGAAGCAATACCGGAAGAGAAAGCATAACAGGCAAAAGGGAGGTGCGGCGGCATGATGGATCTGACACAGCCGCAGTGGGTCCGGCACACCGTGCTGCACCCGTTTGAGGGCTTTGAGGATCTCCGCTGGAAAAAGGGCGGCACGCTGAAATATACGGTCATCATCATTGCAGCGCTGTTTTTCTCGCTGATCGCCAACGACCGCTGGTGCGGCTTCCAGTTCCGCCCGCTGCCGGATGCGCTGTTTTCGGTCGTGCCGTATCTGATGCGATCGGTCGTGTATTTTCTGGCATGGGTCGTCGGAAACTGGGCGGTCTGTACCCTGCTGGACGGCGAGGGCACGATGAAGAACATCTGCATTTACAGCTCCTACGCGCTGATCCCGTAC